>JAGWYC010000363.1 GCA_018969565.1 Bacteroidota bacterium
GTTCCCACAGGCTTGTTACGGATCGGCTGTGGTGGATGAGCAGGGTCATGCCGTAGGCATACTGATACCCGGACCTTATGTTGGAACGCTCGGTGATTCGGAGCAGGATAGACGTTTGTTTGGCAATGCTGTTCAGAAACTGGCTTCACTGCCGGCACAAGCACTTACTATACTATTTGAAGCTGCATTGAAACAGGCGCTGTATCATGAGGATAATCCGGTTTTACTGTCCTTGCTGCCTTATCTGAAACTGCTATGCGATTCTGGATCTGACATGATGATTGTGGCTGCCAAAACAGGTAACATAAGGTTCTTGGATACATTGCTTTCCATTTCTTGCACACGGCCATGCCTTGATGTGAATATGCGCAATAAGTCGGGCGACGCGCTGCTTCATGCGTTGATGCATCAGAAGAACTACAATTGCCTGAAACGGCTTTTCCTGTGCCCGGGCTTTTCCGTCAATATCCAGGACGGGAAGGGCAGAACAGCGCTGCATTTGGCCGTAGATGCCGGCGAACAGGCTACGGTTGAATTAATGCTACAGCACGGATCCAATGTGAATGTAAGGGATCAACATGGTGAGCCTCCGCTTTTTGAAGCCGTGCGTAAGTCCAATGTGCCTGTTTCCAGAAGTTTACTTGAGCATGACGCCTGGACCGGACTATCCATGGTGGAGCAGAAACAAATAAAGGAATTGGTTAAAGCATCAGCCGATAAATCCATGAGGCACTTGTTCAGGAAGTACCACTAAATCTATATAGCCTGATTATTTTAATGGTTTCACCACCGTGCACATGATGGAGGTGGCACGAACCACCACCGGGCCTTCGTCCAGCCAAAGTTCTGCTTCACAGAAGTGCAGCATATTGCCGGTTTTCACCACTCGGCCACGCCCTAATAATTTATTACCAAGTCCCGGATAGTGATAATCAACCTTTAAATCGGCGGTAACAACACCATACCCTTTGGGAATTAAGGACCAGGCGGCGAATCCCATGACCAGGTCGCATACCGTGGCGCTGACACCGCCGTGCAGGTATCCATGTTGCTGCAGATGCTTTGTACCGAGCATGATATAGCCTTCGGCAATTCCTGCTTCTACACGTTCCAACTGAAACCCAATGTGTTTCATGAAATGCTGACCTCGCAGGATTTTCTCCAGATCTGTTTTAAAATCCGGGTTTGCCGGGCTGAACGAGGGTGGGGTAAAGGCGGGTTTCATTTCGGTTTATAGGCAGATTCTCTCAGGATGCGCTCAGGGTCATTCAGTGTCATCAATTCCCGCACGTTCATGTTCTTGTTGTTCTTCATGAAGGCTTCCACGATGCGGTATCCGGTCCACCGACCAATCATGGGCGGGCAATGTTCCGGAATGCCGCTGCCCTTGGTTTCGTTGCCTTCAATAAAATAGCGGCTGTATTCCATGCGGTTGCTGCTGTAAAGCACTTTTGCGTCAAGGTAATGCTTCCAGATATTGGCTTCTTCTTCCAAACACCATTGCCATTCTTCCTTGCGCAAACCGGCGATTATATGGGGGGGCATCCAGTTGGCCAAGGTAGTGGTGGCATATAGAAGCTTCCCATAGTAAATCATTTCACCCAGCATGTTCGCCCGGGCATTGCTGCTGTCGAACAAGTAATTCAGGTAAGCCATACCAAGCATGGGTGGAACCAGTTCGGGCCGGGTAAAACGTCCGTACCATTTTGGCAATTCCAGGCTTTTATAACCAATGAAAGTGTCGCCGAGAAACATCTCCACGCTGTATCCAAGGGCCACCTTACCGCTTTCCACAGGCGCCGCCAGTGTGAAGTAATTGCTGAATTGGGAATAGTAGCGGTAAATCACCGGTAGTGAATCGGAAGGGA
>JAGWYC010000038.1 GCA_018969565.1 Bacteroidota bacterium
CTGCGCAATTCGCGGCATAGCTCCTGTACCTGTTGCAGGTCGGCGCCGGCAGAAGGTTTGTGCCATACGCGCAGCCTTACCAGGTTGATACCCGACTTCTGCAGCGTACGGAGCATATCTTCAGCCGTTCCATAGCGGTTAAACCAGCTCATTGCGCTCTTGCGCACTTCAGGCAGAAACGACAGGTCAGCGCCCATCAGTTCAGGCTTTGCAGTGAGCGGAGGCCCCGCTTTGGGTTTTTTGCAGGCTCCGATAAGTAAGAGCAAGGGCAGCATCACTGCCGGCAACAGTATATTATTCCTATTGAGCACCAGGAGCATCAGGGCATTTTCACATAGCGGCAGGTGGCAGCGCTGTGACCCGGTGCCTGTAGCCTGATCAGGTATATGCCGCTTTGCAGTCCGCTCAGATCCATATCAAACTGTGCACCGCTGTTGCTTTCAGCTTTTCTGAAAACGCAGCGTCCGTTTAAGTCAAAAACCTGAATGGAAGCATCCTGTACGGGGCTGCTCAGGTTCAACTGCACCATTCCTTTGCCGGGGTTGGGGAAAAGAGTGAGTTCCAGCGGAGCGGCAGCAGCCGTGGCGCTGTTGGTATGCCTTACCGCTGTGTAAGGACCTCCGCTGGCATTCCACCAAGTGCCGGAATTGGTAGTTTCCAGACGCAGCGCCCTTACGGTGTAGAGGTTGCGGCCTTGCAGGTAGTTGGTGCTGTCATAATACACCGTATCGGTAATCAGGTAACCTTTGTTCACGCGGAAATAGCCGTTGCTCGCACTGTCATAGCGATATACCGCATAACCGTCAATGGAGCCTTTGGCGCGGTTCCAGCTCAACTTTACACGGTTGGAAACACTTGTGGCTTTCAGGTTGGAAGGGGCAGGTACATAAGCCATGCGCAGGGTGGGGTCACCCATCAGGGCAATGTGAATTCCTTGCTGGGAATAGTTGAAATTACCGCTGAAATAGAAATTACTGTTGTTCTGTGTTATCCTGGTTCCGAAGCCAATGTGCTTGCCCAGGGCCATGTGGTGCACATACCACTTGGGAATTCCACCCCAGAAACAGGCCAGCGCACTATTGGCCAAAGGCGCGCGCAGCAGGTTGTTGTTCACGTCCCAGTCGCCGAAAAAGCTTCCGGCCAGAATGGTGAAGATGTTCTGTAATGAATCGGCAGCGAAGTTATTGGTAGTACCAATCCCGGAGCAGGAAGTGAAGGATCCGGCGCCACAGCCGTAACTCCACAGATAAGCACCGCTTTTTTGTGCTGTGAAATAATCGCGGTTGTCAAAGATGCTGTCGGTGCGGAAAAAGGTGGCGAAGTTGTGGTAGCCGGTAGATGCCAGGTTCAGGGTGGGGAAGTTATTGTCAATCAGGGCGCGGTTTACCGAGCGAAGTTGCCCGTTGCGCCACAGGTGGTTGCGGTTCAGGTATTTACGCACCAGCAGGGTGTCGTTTTTACTGAATGAAGTCATGTCGAACAGGTCCACACGGCCTACTTCCAGATCCACAGCGCCCGGCACCTTGGTCTGATCCATCTTGCCATCGCCGGGAATATTGTACAGTCGCGAAGCCAGGCCGGTGGTGCGGGTTACCTCGCTGTCGAACCACTCTCCATCCAATTCACCATAGTACAAATCCGCCGGCCAGGCTCCGGTATGGTTGCCCGAACCTTCTACATGCCCGTCGGGTGGGGGAATGAAGGAAGAACTGTAATCGCCGGAATAAGGCACAGGCACATGTCCGATGATGTATAAAGTGCTCACCTTGCCGCCGCGACGCTGATATTCCGCCTGAATGCGGCTGCGCACCAGTGCAGGCTTTTCCTTGCGTCCGGCATACAAAATGCTGGTGCTCCAACCCTCCGACTGTAATTGCGTGTTCAGGCGGTTAATTTCATTTTTGAGGGGAATCAGGTAATTGCTGTCAATCAGCAGGATTATACCCCCGTTGGCAACTTGTTCTTCGTAGCGGTTTCCGGCCCATACATAACCCAAGGCTTCAGACTGATTGCTGGTATTCACCTTCACCACCATGTATTCATAAGCGGCTCCCTTTTTCGCAGAAGCGTCTTTCCAGCTCGCCAAGTTACCGGCCACCGTGCCAACGGGCGTTGCACCCCAGTCTTCGTTGTTCAGATCGCTGCGGCGGAAAATCTGCCATGTGCCGGTATAGGATTCCTGTGGCCAGTAAATGGTAATGGTTCCATCGGAATTAGCAATGGCGCCTGCCATAACCACTTGCGTTTTGGCTACCTGTGCCCGGGTATCGAAACCCGGAATCAGAAAACTCAGAAGCAAAGCCAGGGTAATGATTCTGTTCATAAGCTGATGTTGTATCGGCGAATCTAAAGAATCCAATCCTTTCTTTATTAAGGCCTGATTTATCGCAAGTAGCGTGAACTGCTTTTTCCTGCACTAGAATTATTCCCTCCATACGAACCCGAACAGAATCAGGCTCAGATAAATCAGCAGCGCATCGAGGGTGATGACCACCAAAAGGTCTTTGTAGAAAGCCTCCGGAAGAAAGGATTCAAGGCATTTTCTGCTGGCGCTCATCCCTGCCAGAAGCACAGGGATTATAACCGGCAGACTGAGTACCGGGGCAATCAGACCGGCATGACGTGTTTTAGCAGAAATAGCAGAAACCAATGTTAACACGGTACTTACACCCAGTCCCGTGAGCCACACGCTGAGCAGATAGGGCCACCACTGCGGTGCATAAAAGCCAAGAAAAAAGGAGTACATCAACAGGGTTCCCAGCAAAAGCACAGTCATGACCAGGCTGTTGTAGATTATCTTAGCAAGAATAAGGGAAGCCGGGTCACATAATTGAAACAAATACAGCCAACGACCAGCGGGTACAGCAATAAAATTCTTGACAATCCCCTGCATGGTTCCGGTAAGCACCAAAATCCAGAACATCGCGTTCCAAACCGGTATGGGCATCACCTGTACGGCCAGGTAACATACCAGAACGGTGGTAAATAACTGCAGCAATACTCCGGCTAAAACGGCTTTCTGGCTTAAATCACTTTGCCATTCGGCGCGAATCAGTTGAAGAGTTTTGTGCCGCCTTGCCACCTTTTTAGTTATTTCGCAAAGTTATTTAGCGAATCCCAATGCTCGACCACATCCATCATTTAACCGAAGAAGAGAAAAACCTGGTACTACAGGCTCCTGTGTACGTTAGTCTGCTGATTGCCGGTGCCGACGGCCATGTGCAGCAGGAAGAACAAAAGCGCATCCTTGAACTGGTGCATACCAAAACTTTTTCCGAGCAATATGAACTCCGGGAATTGTACAGCACCCTCGACCATGACCTGGCGGCCCATTTGAGGCAAATGATGGCTTCACTTCCCGAGGATACAAACGAGCGTCAGAATATGCTCAGCGGATTAATCGGGCAACTGAACCACATCTTCCCCAAACTGGAAAAGCATTTTGCGCGGCAACTTTACAAGAGTCTTCGCGAATTCGCGCATTACATTGCCCACGCCGATGGTGGTTTCTGGGGCATTTCTGCGGTGAGTGATGCAGAAAAGCAGTGGATGAAACTTCCCATGCTGGAAGAACCTTTCAAGGATCAGGACTAAGCCTTTACAACGTGTCCCTGTTTAACAAGATTCTGGTTGCCAACCGCGGTGAAATCGCCATCAGGGTAATGCGTGCCTGCCGTGAAATGGGCATCAGCACCGTTGCAGTGTACAGTGAAGCCGATCGCAATGCGCTTCATGTGCGCTACGCCGACGAGGCTTTTTGCATAGGTGCCGGCCCCAGTAACCAAAGCTATCTGCGCGGTGATGCCATCATCGAAGTGTGCAGGAAAACAGGGGCACAGGCAGTGCATCCCGGCTATGGCTTCCTTTCTGAGAACGCCGGTTTTGCCCGCGACCTCAGAGAAGCCGGTATTGTGCTTATTGGGCCTTCCCCCGAAGCGATGGAGGTGATGGGCAGTAAGATAGGCGCAAAACAGGCTGTGGAGAAATTCGGTGTACCACTGGTTCCCGGTATCAACGAAGCCATCAGCAACCCCGAAGCGGCTTTGGATATTGCCCGTCAAATCGGATTTCCGGTGCTGGTAAAAGCCAGTGCAGGCGGTGGTGGCAAAGGGATGCGCATCGTAGAACGCGCCGAAGATTTTATTGATGAATTAGGCAGGGCGCAAAGCGAAGCCCGCAGTGCTTTTGGTGATGACTCGGTGTTCATTGAAAAATATGTAGGCGGTCCCAGACACATTGAGTTTCAGATTATTGCCGACCAACACGGTAATATCTGTCATTTGTTTGAACGGGAATGTTCTATTCAGCGCCGCCATCAGAAACTGGTTGAAGAAGCGCCCAGCACAGCCCTTGATGAATCCCTGAGAAACCGCATGGGCGCGGCTGCTGTGAATGTGGCCAGAGCCTGTAATTATACCGGTGCAGGAACCGTAGAGTTTCTGGTGGGCAATGATGGGAATTTCTATTTCCTGGAGATGAATACCCGTCTCCAGGTGGAACATCCGGTAACGGAAATGATTACGGGTGTTGACCTGGTGCGGGAACAAATCCGCGTGGCAGCCGGACTTCCGCTCAGTTTTACCCAACAAGACCTGAACATCAATGGGCACGCCATTGAATTGCGTGTATGCGCTGAAGACCCGGCGAATAACTTCCTGCCGGACATTGGCACCATTACCGAATACGCTACCCCCAAGGGTCCGGGTATCCGTGTGGATGATGCTATGGAGGCCGGAATGGAAATTCCAATCTTCTATGACAATATGATTGCCAAACTGATTGTGTGGGGCAATAATCGTGAAGAGGCTTTGGGACGAATGCTCAGGGCCATTTCTGAATACCGCCTGTCCGGTATCGCAAGTACTTTGTCATTCGGTGCCTTTGTAATGAAGCATGAAGCATTTGTATCCGGTAACTTCGACACAGGGTTTATCGGCATGCATTTCAAACCGGAATACCTGAATCACCACGCCTATGAAGCAGAAGAGGAAGCCGCTGCCGCCATGGCCGCCGCTTTCGCCTGGGGCCGTCGTGTTTCAAGTGTCAGCGCACCTGCCGCCATTGTGGCTGAAGGGCAATGGAAACGCCGCAGGGAACGCAAAAGGTAAGTAAGCCGCCGTTGCTCAAACCGTTCTTCTCGTTGTTCAATGGTCGTTTTTACGGCTTGTGGACGCTATGTAACTTCGAATCAACAAAGCGAAACTGAGCCCTGTTTATGAATAAAGTACTCATCATTGACGACGTTCATCCTTTGCTGATGGAGGCGCTGACAGCCGCCGGCTTTGAACCGGTATATCGGCCTGAATGCAGCAGGGAAGAGGCCTGTGCATTGGTTGCTGACTGTGTAGTACTGGTGTTGCGAAGTAAATTGTTCATTGATGAGGATTTTTTAAAGGCAGCACCCCGTCTGCGTTTAATTGCCCGAGCCGGTGCCGGTACCGATAACATTCATGAGGAAGCCTGTGCGCAAAGCGGAGTCGGCCTGGTGCATGCAGGTGGTGCCAACAGTGATGCCGTGGCCGAACAAACCCTGGGCATGCTGCTTTCCTTGATGTCGAATATTGCCAAAGGCGACCGGGAAATTCGTCGTGGCATTTGGGACCGGGAAGGAAACAGGGGCATAGAATTAAAAGGTAAAACGGTTGGAATTATCGGTTTCGGCTACACAGGCACTGCATTTGCAGCCCGCCTGGCCGGTTTTGGCGTTCAGGTGCTGGCCTACGACCCTTACAAAAAGGCATCAGGATTCCCATTCGTCAAACAGGTCGAGATGGAAGTTATCTTCCGGGAAGCTGATGTGCTCAGCCTGCATGTTCCATTAACGGATGAAACCCGTAATCTGGTGGATGCTGCATACATGAATAACTTCAAAAAACCGTTAATCCTCCTGAATCTGAGCCGCGGACAGGTGGTGTGCACTGCCGATGTGGTTAAGGCACTTCAAAGCGGCGTATTAAGAGGGTTTGCGGCGGATGTGCTGGAAACAGAACCATTGAGCGCCCTGACTTCCGAAGATAAAAAATGGTTTGAGCCGCTCAAAGGAATGGATCAGGTGCTGCTCACACCGCATGTGGGCGGCTGGAGCAACGAATCTTATGAGCGAATTTCGGGAGTGCTTGCTGCTCGAATTATCCGTTGGTTCAATCGAGAATCCCAAATGCTGCCCAAACTATTGGAATATTACAAAATTTGAGGGAATTTGCGCCCTTGCTCTAAAACTGTAAAAGAGATAATCAGAGTATGAATAAAACACTACGTTCACTGCTTGCCGCCACAGCCTTTCTGGGCTTGTCTTTCGGCCTTCAGGCACAGACCAACTACGGGGAGCTGCGCGGTGTGGTGACCAACGCTGAATCCAAACAACCTATTGTGGGTGCTACCCTCGTGCTGGTGCGCGATGGGGTGGAAGCCGGAAAGGTTACCAGCGGAAACGGCGGTCGCTACTACTTTAAAACTATTGATCCCGGAACGTACACCCTTGTGACATCGTTCAACGAGATGAGTGTAGATTCCACACAGGTGAAAATCGTTGAAAACGTGCCCCAGGAAGAAAATGTACGCCTGTACCCCAAGGCCGGTGACCTGCGTACGGTGGTTATCCGCGGTAAATCAACCAAGAAAGTGATTGACCGGACCGGTAACACTGCTGTTGTCACGCGCGATGACCTTGTTAAAATGAACAGCCGCAGCGTAGCCAACATCGTTACCGCAAGTGCCGGGGGTGTGGTGAATACCTCTCAGGGTATTTCCTTCCGCGGTTCACGTGCCGACGGTACGGCCTACTATGTGGATGGTGTGCGCGTCATTGGTAACCTTACCTCCATTCTGGCAGGTCAGCAACAGGTTACGGTGATTCAGGGTGGTGTTCCGGCTCAGTACGGTGACTTTACCGGTGGTGCCATCAGCGTAACCACCCGCGGTATTTCCCGTAACTATATCGGAAGCCTTGAAGCCATCACTTCTCAGCAACTGGACCCCTATGGATATAATCAGGTCGAAGGCTACCTCTCCGGTCCGCTGCTGATTGCCAACAAGGGTAATAAGTCAAAAGAGTTTGTTCGCCTCGGCTTCTCACTCTCCGGAAATGGTAACTACACCAAAGACCGTGCGCCTGTGGTAACCGGTGTTTATGTGGTGAAGGAAGACAAATTGCGCGAAATTGAAGAACGCCCGCTGGTAGCTACGCCTAACGGACTGGTTCATGCAGGGAACTTCCTCCGCGAAAACGACCTGGAGTTGCTCAAAGCAAGGCCGAATTCAGCAGCCACTACAGCAGCGCTGCAAGGCAAGCTGGTTTACCAGTTCAATAAGCAAACCGACTTTACCGTGTTCGGCAGCTACTTTGGTTCCAGCGCCTATTCCGCGACCAACTCCATCATGAACTACGGACTGAACCCCCGTACTGATGCGAATACGGTGCGTACCTATGCCAGGTTCACACAGAAACTGAAAAATTCCGAAGGTTCTGCCATCCAGAATGCCTTCTATACCATCCGATTCGATTATCAGAGCAGCGCTTCCAAGACCCGTGATGCCAATCATCTGGATAACTACTTCGATTACGGAAACCTGGGTGCTTTTACCCATTATCCTACTGAAGCATTCGCTTATTCCAACGGAGATGTGAATGGCAATCCCAATCGCCAGCCCCGCCGTGTGAAAGACCAGTTTGGAAACATTGTTTATATCCGCGACTACTGGGAGCAAATTGGATTCACCGATACCCTGGTAACTTTTACCCCAAGCGGTTTGAATCCCCTTCGTGCCAACTATACCAGAAACCTGTATGATTATGTCGCAGGCTTAGGTGGCAAAGTACGCAATGATAACACCATCATTAATAATCAGGGCCTGTTGAACGGCTTTAACCCTCCTAACGTTTATTCTCTCTGGTCAACGCCCGGAACTGTAACTGCCAACTGGGGCAAGAGCCAGGCTGAGCGATATACCGTATTTGCCATGGGCGAATTCCAGGTTAAAGGTAAGGAAGCCGAAGGCCAGGTTCGTACCCCGCATGACATACAGTTCGGTTTGACTTATGAGCAGGAAATTCAACGCGGGTACAGCCTCGGTGCCAACGGCCTCTGGATCCTCATGCGTCAGCTCGCCAACAAGCACATTTCAGAACTTGATGTTAATAATCCCATTCTGTCTTACGATCAGTGGGGCGTGTTTCAGGATACTGTTCGCTACAATCGTCTGATTAACAAAAACGAACAAAGTGTTTTTGATAAGAACCTGCGTGAAAAACTGATTGCACAAGGCGCAAAGGATATTTACGGTAAACCAATTACAGAAACAACCTTTATTGATATCAATGCCTTAAGTCCTTCTACCTTTAACCTGAACATGTTCAATGCTGATGAGCTGTTGAACAATGGTAATGGCTATGTTTCGTACTTTGGCTATGACCACCTGGGCAATAAGGTGCGCGGACGTCCTGCCATTGACAACTTCATCTTCGACCGCAACAACCGCACCATCGGGGCTTTCCAGCCTGTATATATGGCCGCCTGGGTGCAGGATCAGTTTGCCTACAAGGATCTGATTCTGCGTGTGGGTCTGCGTATGGAGCGCTACGATGCCAACCAGCGCGTGCTTGACGACCCCTACAGCCTTTACCCGATGAAGACTGCTGCGGAAGTGAAAGAACTGAACGGCCTTGCAATTGAACACCCCGACAACATCAAGGGTACCTATAAGGTGTATGTGAATGACATCAATTCACCCACAAAGATTATTGGCTACCGCGACGGTGTTCAATGGTATGATGCCAACGGTGGTGAAGTGACTAACCCCGAAATTCTGGCAAACCAAACCAGTAACGGACGTATTGCTCCTTACCTGGTTGATCCTAATAACCAACAGATTACTCCAGCCTCTTTCAAGGATTTTACTCCTGCCATCAACATGCTGCCACGTATTTGGTTCCAGTTCCCCATTGACAGAACCAAGCTCTTTTATGCAAGCTATGATGTGCTGGCACAGCGTCCTAATGCCGGAGCTTCTTTCCTGACCATTGACGAGCTTTATTACTTGAAGAACCGCCAGGGAAGTGTAATCTCCAACGGCGACCTGAAACCTCGCATTAAAACCGATTATGAAGTGGGTTTCAAGCAGCAGATTGGCAAGACCAGCGGTATTGAAATTACAGCCAGCTACAGTGAAATCCGCGGTGACTTCGGCTTATACCAGATTAACCAAGGTTATCCTGTAACATATTCTACCTACCGCAATATTGACTTCAGCACCGTGAAGAGCTTCCGTGTTCAGTATATCCTGACCCAGCTCGGTCCGGTGAGTCTGACCGCCAACTACACGCTACAGTTTGCTGACGGTACCGGTTCCAACATCAACTCACAACAGGCGCTGATTGCCAGCAACCAGCCTAACCTGCGTACCATGATTCCTTTGGGTGAACTGGATATCCGTCATGCCTTAAAAGGGGTATTCAACATTGGCTGGGAAGGCGGAAAAGACAAATACGGAAAGAACCTGTATAACGGTCCCAGAATCAGCGGTAAAGAAGTGTTCAAGTTCACCAACCTGAACCTGATGTTCTTCGCAATCAGCGGGGCTCCTTATACTCCTACTACCCAGCCTGTGCAGATTGGTGCTGTGGACCGTGCGCAAATTAAGGGTGTGCCATACGGAGCGCGTTTGCCCTGGCAGTTCACCATCAACGGTAACCTGAGCAAATCATTTGAAATCAACCGTGGTACCGGTAAGCGTCCGTTGATGGCCAATGCCTACCTGTGGGTTGAGAATGCACTGAATGGCCGAAATATCGTGGGTGTTTATCGCTATACAGGTTTGCCAACCGATGACGGATTCCTGAACTCACCGCAGGGTCGTTTGGCCATCCAGCGCCAGATCAATGCCCAGAGCTATGTGGACCTGTACCGTGCACTGTTGAACACTCAGGGTGGAAACTATGCAGCACCAAGAACCATTCGCCTTGGCATTCGCTTCAACATTAACTAAGCATACCTAAATAGATTATTTGAGGTCTTTTAAGCAAAAGTGATATGAGACAAAGAGCAAAATACATCCTCAGCTCCGTGCTGATGTTGGTAACCCTGGCTGCCGTGCAGGCAAGACCCGTTACCAACCTGAATCCGCGCAGCAAGCCTGTGAATCAGGACCAGCGCATGAATATGTTCGCCAATACTTGCGAACCTGCTACGCAGAGTGCCGACCTGGATATCAATAACGTGCGTACCAAAATCCTCAACGGCGGGGATATGTGGTGGGATTTAAATAACCCCAAATACGAAGTTCCCAAGGTAACTGATGCAAATGCAGTGCGTAAGCATTCATTGTTCAGTGGCGCACTGTGGATTGGTGGTCTTGACGACGGTGGTAACCTGAAATTGGCTGCTATGACCTATCGTCAGCGTGGCAGCGACTTCTGGCCCGGTCCTCTCGACACAACAACTGCCGGTACTGAACCAGCTCGCTGTAAGGCTTATGACCGTATCTGGAAAGTATCCAGAACGGAAATGGAGGAAGCCGATGCCAATAACTGGATTAACCCCGGAACCGGTATTACCGAATGGCCTGCAGGTTTGAATCGGCCCTATGCAACCAGCTCGACCGAACCCAAATCGCTTGCCCCTTTCAAGGACATTAATGGCAACGGAATCTACGAACCTTTCCAGGGAGAACACCCGGTTCTGGATAATCGTCGCCCCATCAGCGAAAACGGGGTGGACCGTCAGCCTGATATGATGTTGTGGTTCTGCTACAACGACAAAGGCAACATTCACAGTGAAACTCAAGGGGTACCTATCGGTATTGAACTTCATACTACGGCATTCGCCTTCGCCACCAATGACGAGGTGAATAATATGACTTTCTACTCTACAGAGGTTATTAACCGAAGCTTCAGCAAAATCAACCAGACCTATTTCGGTCAGTGGGTAGACGCGGATTTGGGTAACTACGCCGATGACTATGTAGGCTGCGATGTAAATCGTGCCCTTGGATATTGCTACAACGGTGACGAAGACGATGAAGGTGTACTCGGTTATGGACTGAATCCCCCATCTGTTGGCGTTGACTTCTTTGAAGGACCTCGTGACTCTGCAGGAAATGAACTGGGTATGGGTGCCTTCATGTATTACAATAACGACAATAACCCTATCAACGGTAACCCGGATATCGCTCAGGAATTTTACAACCTGCTCCGGGGTCGTTGGCTGGGTGGTCAGAACGTGACTTTCGGTGGAAATGGTATCGGTGGGTCGCAAACCACTCGTTACATGTTCTCTGCCGGCACGGATGCGGCGTTCCCCGGCCAGTGCTGGGATGAACGAAGCGCAGGCAACCGCCCCGGTGACCGTCGCTTCCTGCAGTCTTCCGGTCCGTTCACCATGTACCCCGGTGCCATCAACCGTGTAACCGTGGGTGTAGTATGGGCACGTACCACTTCAGGTGGAGCCGGACAGCCATGTGCAGGAGCCGCGCAGGGTTCTCTTACCCTCCTCCGACTTGCCTCTGACAAAGCACAGCGCCTATTTAACAACAACTTCAAGATTCTTGACGGTCCTGATGCTCCGGATGTTGAAATGCAGGAACTCGAAGGAGAATTGGTGATGAAGTTGGTTAATACCAACAGCAAGAAGGTAGAAGGTTATACCGAAGCCTATATCAACGAAGCGAATAAGAAACTAACTTATAAATTTCAGGGTTACATGATTTATCAGTTGAAAGATGCAACTGTAAACACCGGTGATCTTGAGAACGTGGACAAAGCAC
>JAGWYC010000364.1 GCA_018969565.1 Bacteroidota bacterium
TCGCATTCGGATTTGAAGGTATCGGCAAGCATGGACGCCAATGCCCCTGCAAAAAAGGTATCCTCCAGATTGAATTTGTCTTTCCAGCCTGCACAGAACAGCAACACTGGCTTTTTTTCCTTGAGAAGGTATGATGCAAGTCTGGAAATATTTAAAAAGCTTCCGGCGAATACCTGATGGGCTCCGGCGCTTATGCGCAGGCATCGGGTGCCATTGGTTGTGGTCAGGGCAATCCTTCTGCCGGCAACCAGAGTAGAAGTATAATCCTGAGGGGCATTCCCCAGTTCAAAGCCCGGAACGGTAACCCCATCGCGTTCCGCGGCACATAAAAAGCCCTTTTCTCTGTATGTCAGGGCCTCTTCCGGAGTGGCTGTGGTAACAATCTCCTCCGCCCCCTGATGTAGGGCCTCGCAAATGGTAGAGGTGGCTCTGAGAACATCAATCACCACCACATTCTTCGACTCAATATCCGATTGATGCAGTGGAAACAGGGCAGGGGAAAGAACAGTCTCAAGCATGGGGCGTCACAAAATTACATCTTTCCCCTTTAAGACGTTGGTAATTGCTAATGTTCACCTTAAAGGTGACTGATTTCGCATCTCGGATAGTAATTTTGCAGCCTCATTCAAATCATGACCAACGACGTAGTGATTGCCGCCGCCGTGCGCACCCCAATGGGTAGTTTCAACGGTTCTTTGTCTTCTGTGTCCGCCACCAGGCTTGGTGCCATTGCTATAAAGGGCGCCCTGGAGAGAGCGGGCATAGACCCGGCTATGGTACAGGAAGTATTCATGGGTTCCGTGTTGCAGGCCGGCCTCGGCCAGGCGCCTGCAAGGCAGGCTGCGCGTTTCGCAGGGCTTGGCGACCACACACCATGCACCACCATTAATAAGGTCTGTGCCAGCGGCATGAAAGCTGTGGCTTTAGGCGCACAGAGCATTATGCTCGGTCACAATGACATAGTGGTTGCCGGTGGTATGGAAAACATGAGCCAGGTTCCGCATTACCTCCCCGGTTCCAGAAATGGTTTTAAATATGGCAGCATCACCATGCTCGATGGCCTGCAGTATGATGGTTTGACCGATGTGTACAGCGGAACCATGATGGGTAATTGCGCAGAACTTTGTGCGGCTGAACATAAAATCACCAGAGAAGAGCAGGACGCCTTCGCCATTGAAAGCTATCAGCGCAGTGCCAAAGCCTGGGCAGAGGGTAAGTTTTCTGCGGAAGTGGTGCCTGTGGAGATTCCGCAGAAAAATGGTGAGCCCAAGGTGATTGCTGAAGATGAAGAATATAAAAATGTGCGTTTTGATAAAATCCCGGGTCTGAAACCGGTGTTCCAGAAAGACGGAACCATTACGGCGGCCAATGCCAGTACCATGAACGACGGCGCGGCAGCGCTGGTGTTAATGAGTAAGGCAAAGGCTGAAGCCTTGGGCATCAAGCCCTTGGGTTATATCCGCGGATTTGCAGACGCTGAGCAGGCTCCGGAATGGTTCACCACTTCTCCCAGCAAAGCCCTGCCCCTGGCCATACAACGAGCGGGTCTTCAGCAGTCTGATATTTCCTTCTGGGAACTTAATGAAGCGTTTTCTGTAGTAGGCCTTGCCAATAACAAACTGCTTGGACTGAATCCCGAAACCGTGAATATCCATGGCGGTGCTGTTTCGCTTGGTCACCCACTGGGCGCCTCCGGTGCCAGAATTCTGGTTACGCTCCTGCATGTGCTTAAGGATCAAAACGCGCGTTTCGGAGCTGCCGGAATTTGCAATGGCGGGGGAGGAGCCAGTGCTATGGTGATTGAAGCGCTTGTCTAAAGTGCATAAAGCCTTTCGCTGATACAATTTTTG
>JAGWYC010000365.1 GCA_018969565.1 Bacteroidota bacterium
TCAATGCCCTGTGGAACGTGCCTGAAGCGGTTCTGGCTGCCGGGTTCCATGTCGGGAATGGCGTTGTGGCAGCTCATGCACTCCATGTCAATTTTGCGGCTGAAGCGGATGTTGTTGCCTTGTTCGTATCCCGGAGGTAAATCCCATTTGCCTTCCTGCACGTAATAGGTGAGCGGCGCCTGGAACAGGTAGCCGTTGCGTTCAATCAGATGGGAATTGGTGTGGTGTCCGGAGCCGATGATGTAGTGCAGCGTTTCTGTGCGGCTGAACACGGTGTCTTTGCCTTTCAGGCGAAATTCCCGCAGGCGCAGCTTCTCACCTTCCAGAAAAGGATAATAATACAAGTCGTTCCAGGCATCATAGACCGGTGGCTGTTTGCCGAATGTTGCAGCGCTGCGGGCCGCGGTAGCCAAGCCGAAGCTGCGACCCATGCCCGTTTGGAGAAAGCTGTCCACCTTGTCCTGATGGCAGCCGGCACATACCTGCATGCCTACATAATTCACCGTATCGTGGTGGTTCAGGAATAAGGAAGTGCTGTCCGCAGCCTTGCTGCCTGTGCAGCGGCTTTGCAGGAGCACCACAGAGGCGGCGAAGCCACAGAGCAGCAGCAGTGGAAGAACCGTTTGCCTTCGCTTCATACCACCGGAATCGTGCTTATTAACTGCCGTAGGTAGCCTGCCACTCCATCATGCCGCCGAGCAGGTTGCGCACGGAGCTAAAGCCTTGTTGGGTGAGCAGTGCCTTGGCGGCCGCGCTGCGCGCTCCTGATTTGCAATGCACAATCACTTCACGGTCTTTCCATTCATCCCAGTCCAGCAAAGCTGAGGGCAACTGACCCAGAGGGACGTTTAGTGCACCGATGTTAAACTCCTCGTATTCCCAGGGCTCGCGAACGTCAATGATGATCAGGTCTTCGCCTTGATCCATACGCTGTTTCAGTTCCTGTACGTAAATATCTTCCATAGTGATTATTGATTCTGAATTCTAAGGTTCACGGTGCGGCCAGCCTTTGTCTGCAGTTGAAGCAGATACAGTCCGGGCTTCAGGCCCTCGGGCAACAACAGCGATGCATTCCTCACGCTGCCTTTGGCCACAAAACGCCCCTGCATGTCATAGAGCATATACCATTCAAATACCTCTTGGCTGTTGATGTATCGCTGTTGGTCGCTTCCCGGGTTGGGGTAGATAGAGGCGCTGACCTGTGCCGGGTTATTTATGCCAAAGGCATATTGGCTTTTGGAGCCCAGCAGGGGCCGCATCATAGGCGCACCTTCTACATCTGCGGGAACACGTTCCCACTTTCCGTAGAGGTCGTAAAAAAGATTCGGGTTGGCGCCGCCTTTTCTAGCGAAGCGGTAATTATTGTCATAGCCCACGTTCAGGATAAAGGGAGCCTGCTGCCTCCAGCCTATGTAGAAATCGCCTGCGGGCAGCACCAGCGCCGTATCGAACATGTAATAGGTGAATTCCTGTATGCTGTCGGTATAGCGCGGACGTTCCACATATTTGCTGTACCAGAGTTGGTCACCCACATTGCTCAGGGCCGGAGGCTCGGCAATGCGCTTCCAGATCATCAGCGTAAATGGACGGCTGCTCACATCTTCCCGGCTTCTGTTGAAGTACATGGAAATACCGCGCAGGGTGTCGGCCTTGTCGAGTTTGTAGCGCATGGCCACCTGCCCGCGCACATTGCCCAGGAAGGAGTAATCGAGCCCGAAGCCGCCTTCGGCGCTGCCGTCGTCATAGGCCAACCAGGGTGTAAAGCGCTGTCGGCGTGTGATGCGGTTATTGTCGCCCAGGGTATTATATTCTCCGGGAGTCTGGTCGTTAGACAGCGGATTGATG
>JAGWYC010000366.1 GCA_018969565.1 Bacteroidota bacterium
TTCGTGTTTTTTACGAATTATCTGAGCAGGAAGGGCCGGCAAATAGATGAGAATCCTTATGCGGCTCTGGTTTTTTATTGGGAATCTCTGGAACGACAGGTAAGGGTTGAAGGGAGTTTAACCCGCCTGACACCCGAACAAAATGATACTTATTTCAAAAGCCGCCCGTATGGAAGTCAACTCGGGGCCTGGGCCAGTATGCAAAGTCAGGTGGTTGCTGACAGGGCGGAAATGGAGCAGAAACTCAAAGCATTGGAAGGCACTTATCCAGAAGGGGCTGTGCCCAGACCAACCCATTGGGGCGGGTTTCACCTGTTTCCGGAGACCATAGAATTCTGGCAGGGAAGGAGCAACAGGCTACATGACCGTCTGCTGTTCGAACGGCATGAAAAAGTTTGGAGGCGCTGTAGGTTAGCTCCCTGAACGCAACTTATACCATTTCGTTTCGGTATTTATTTAAAGGTTGTACGTTTGCAACTCTAAAGCACTATGAGCAATCAAATTCTTAAAGGAAAAAGAGGCATCATTTTCGGAGCCCT
Organism: Bacteroidota bacterium; assembly: GCA_018969565.1. Lineage (GTDB taxonomy): Bacteria > Bacteroidota > Bacteroidia > NS11-12g > UBA955 > REEB481. Next base: position 540 of record JAGWYC010000366.1, read on the forward strand.
GGATGAGAAATCTATTGCATGGAAAACGGCACTGGCATGTCATGCAGAAGGTGCTGTTTTTACGCTGACCAATGCACCTATCGCCCTGCGTATGGGTGCCATTAATGAATTGGCCGCTGCCTGCGGAAATGCTAAGGTGATTCCCGCCGATGTTACCAGCGAAGAGGATCTGAATAAACTCATTCAGGAAAGTATGGAAGTGCTTGGCGGAAAACTGGATTTTGTACTCCACAGTGTTGGTATGAGCCTTAATGTGCGCAAGAAAAATGCCTATACCGACCTGAATTACGATTTCATGCACAAAACTTTTGACATCAGCGCGATTTCATTTCACCGTCTGATGCAACTGCTGATGAAACAGGATGCCATGAATGAATGGGGAAGTATTGTCGGGCTCACTTATATCGCTGCGCAGCGTGTATTCCCCGATTACAATGAAATGGCTGAAGCTAAGTCACTACTTGAATCATTTGCGAGAAGCTTCGGATATCACTTCGGAAAAGCCAAGAAAGTCAGGGTAAACACCATTTCACAGTCTCCCACAAAGACCACGGCAGGAAGCGGCGTTGGCGGCTTTGATGCTTTTTATAACTACGCCGATAAGATGAGCCCCCTCGGAAATGCTTCGGCAGAAGCCTGCGCAGAATACTGTGTTTCTCTGTTCAGTGATTATACCCGGATGGTAACCATGCAGAATCTCTTCCACGACGGAGGATTCTCCTTTACGGGTATTTCCGCTGATGCCATGGAGTTGTTTGCCCAAGAGTAAGGGTTCAGGAACCCTGTCATGGCGTGTTAGTCGGACAGGAACTCTGTCATGGTGAGCTCCACGAACCATGACAGAGTTCCCAACTCACTCAAATTTCCTTACAAACCGATCTACCATAGAAGGAGCCGCGGTGCGCAGGGTATAGTTATCATTGCTCACTTTGGGGCCGTCGTTTACAATGCTCTGGTTTAATGCCTCGTCGCTGGTCCAGACATAGGTCACGTTTCTTTGGGTGTTGATATAAATCCAGGTACCGGAGGCGATTTCCATATACAGGAACATATTTTCACCGCTGCGCCGGTGTTCTACCAGCATTTTAGATTCAAAGTTCCGGTTTACGGGTTTGCCGTCGAAATTGGCCAGTGATAACTCCTCGGTGCATGCCATTCCGCGTTGCTTGCTGTTCCAGCGGAAATCTGCCTTTGTGAAACAGAATTTCCAGGCGGCTTCATCGCGTCCTTCCAGGATACCGGTGCGTTCCATATTCTTCATCACCGAGCGCGCTGTTTTATCATCGGTAATCAGTTCGCC
>JAGWYC010000367.1 GCA_018969565.1 Bacteroidota bacterium
TGTAATCAGGAATTTTGAAATCATTGGAGAAGCCTCAAACAGACTTCCCGAGGATTTTAAGGATAAATATTCCCGAATAGACTGGTTCAGAATTCGGGGATTCAGAAACCGTATCGTACATGATTATATGGGTATTGACTACCACATCATCTGGCGAATTATTGAAATTGATTTGGATACCTTGTTCAAGGATATTTCTGACATCAGTGCATGAACATGGTGACGGCTTAATTAGGCTACTCTTCGCAGCGATAGGGGTCATCCGTATGCCCGGTAACGGTAAAGTCATCGTAGCAAAAATTAAAGGCCCTGGCCGTAATCTTGCTGATATGCGCCCTTAAATAGCTGCCCCGCTGGCTGTCGGGGGCATAGCCAAATCCGATGCCGCCCGCTGTGACGTTGTCGATGCTGACGGTCTCTGTTTTGAATACATAGTTATTGGCCGTGAGGTAGGTAACTTCTACCTGCACCAGATCCAGCGGATATTCCGTGCTGTTCTGCACTGCCACCCGGATATCGCTGAAACCGCCCAGCGGTAAAGGGGTTTTCAGGTCAATGTCGGCCTCAATCTGTGATTCCCAGTTGTTCCTTAGATCCCGTTTTTTCTGTGCTGCAGCGAGTTCCGCAGCCCGCTTTTGCGCTTCTTCCTGCTGCACCTGATTCAACTGTTCCTGAGCGACGGCCTGCTGTTCCTCTACCACAGCCTTTTCTTCCTGAACTTGTGCGGCCTCTTGTTTGGTCACCACGAGTTCCTGTTGTACCTCCCGGTTCCTTTTCCAAAGTATGAAAACCACAATCAGCACAAACACGGTGAATATGCCTGCGGCAAGCAGCGTTTTGGCCTTGGCGTTGAGCCTGAAAGTATCATTGGCGGGCACCTTGTCCGCCGCTGCATGGGAGGCATCCGCTGAGTCAGACACGGGAAGTTCCGGAGTGGGTTGTTCTGCAGCCGCTGCTTCAGGCGGGGGCTCCGGAAGCGGAGGCGGCACAGGTTCGCCGTCCCTGAGCGGGAAGGGCGGAGGTACGGGCAACAGCAAATGCGCCAGCTCTTCCAGTTCTGAAGCCTTTACCCAGGAGCTCATCCCGTCGCGCCACACATGGTAATCAGCTTTTAAACCCGTTTCCCGCAGTTCTTCAGGAGTAAAAGGACCACGTTGTGACTTGCCGTCGTGAATGAAGTAACGCATAAAGAAACACCAAAATAAATCACTTCAAGGGAAATTCCGGCATGAACGGTCGCGAGAAAGTCAGCGCAGTCCACCCTGATGGCCGGCTTGTTTTACCGGCGGGGAAAGGGCAATGTTGCGGGAATTCTCCGTTATTCCTCGTTTTTCATTTTGAGTCTTGCCATTATCCAACTTTTCATCTCGTTAAATCTTATTTCTCCCATACTTGCCGAAATAACCATTCTATATTTTTCATCCTGACCAGCAACAAGATCTAACCCATTTTCGAGTAGCACTATGCGCATGAGTACGTATGCAGTTCTTTTATTTCCATCAAAAAAAGGGTGGTTAATTAGAATGCTTTCAAGGATAGCGGCTGCCTTATCCGCCGGAGTTGGGTACAAGTCCTGATTTTCGAATGTGGCATAAGGCCTGTATATCGAAGATTCAAGAGCAGCCTGATCTCGAATACCTTTACTGCCACCAAATTTATCAATCAGAATGTTATGAAGGTTTATAACATCTTGTAATTCAATCATTGAGCCAATTTTTCAAGAAGGTCTTTGTCGTCCGAAAGGATTTGACGCAAGTGCTTAGCTAAGCGAACTTTATCAGCAGGTTGATCTTGTAGTTCTTTAAGGAAGTCAAGCACGTCTTGCAGCAC
>JAGWYC010000368.1 GCA_018969565.1 Bacteroidota bacterium
ATAATTCACGCCATCCTTATTGGTACCGCCGCCGGAGCCATTTATGGTGAATTCATCTCCAATGATACCGGGTCCGCCGGGATTGGTATTTTCAATAAAACGGGTTCCATAAAACAACCAGGTTTTACTGTTGCGTTCGGCCTTTCCATTGCTCACTTCCACGGTAACTTTGTTGGTGGCCGTGCGGGTAATGCTGAGCAATCCGGACAGCTTAGTCATCACCACGCCATCGCCGGAGTAATAATTGTTGGAATCTGCAATAATCAGTTTGCCGGTGGCGCCAATCTGGCTGTAGCGTTTATCCAGGGTGAAGCGAAACTTCCCAGCCCGGAATTTACCATCGTTGCACTCTCTTCCGTAAGGCGCTGTAGTTCCCAGTGGGCCGAAATCAATTTCGTAAGCCACACCATTTCCATCGGTGAATGAAGAATCCAGCCAGGTGAATATGGCTCCACTGGGCAGGATGCCTGCATGGGAAGAACGAAGTTTAAAATCGGTGGAGTTCAGGTCATCGCTGACATCAAAGGCCGCGGTAAATTCGCTTTCGCTGTTAGCAAAATCTTCGGCGCTGGAAATGGTTTGTTTGGTTTCGCGAATTTTTTCGCAGGCAGCAAGCCAGGTCAGACTTCCGGCAACAAGAATCAGGAATGATGTTTTCAGCATGTTTTTCATAAACTCTTCGTTCATTACTTATATACAAATTTAAGATGGTCAGCCCCTAAAAAAGTTTAGTGTGAAGATCAAAATCTGCGGGTAAAAAAATGGAAATAATGGTTCAGCAGGAGCCTTCCTCCCAGGGCATTACAGCACGCTTAAGTGAGCACCTCATGCAGCGCTTGTTCAAGGATGTCGCAAATTTCCAGCGTTTCTTTTTCACTCATGATTAAAGGCGGTGCGATGCGGAATGCATCCGGGGCAAACAGGAACCAATCGGTAATCACCCCAAGTTCCAGCGCTTTGGCTATCAAATTCCGGCAATGCTGCTCAGAAGGAAGTTTCACGGCAAGCAGTGCTCCACATCCTGAAATTTCAATTCCGTGTATATGTTCCAGCCTGGATCTGAACAGATTTCCCAGCATTTCTGCCCGCTTGTGGAAGTTACCCGATTGCATCAGTTCAAGTCCTTTAAGCGCAGCGGCACAACACACGGGATGTCCGCCGAAGGTGGTAATATGACCGAGCACCGGATGATCAGAAAGTGCAGCCATAATGGCGTTTGAGGAAACGAAGGCTGCCAAAGGGAAGCCCGCGCCAAAAGCCTTTCCTGTGATGAGGATATCTGGGACAATCCCGTATTGTTCAAACGCAAAAAATGTCCCACTACGGCACATTCCGGTCTGAATTTCATCGGCAATCAAGAGCGCACCCACGGCCTTGCAGCGATCGGCCACCGCTTGGATATAATCTTTCTGAGCCACCTTGCAACCCCGTTCGGCCTGAATAAACTCGAGGATTACGGCAGCGGTATCTTCATGGATGATGTCCAGTGATGATAGATCATTCTGATTGATGAAGCGTACACCCGGCACCAAGGGACGATAAGGCCCGGTATAATAAGTGTTGCTCATCAGGGATAATGCGCCGGCGGTACTTCCGTGGTATGCATCGCGCTGGGCGACCAGCCAGGGCTTGCCGGTATAACGACGTGCCAGCTTCACGGCCCCTTCAACGGCTTCGGTGCCGGAGTTTGTAAAATATACCGAGCTGAGGTTTTCGGGAAGTGCTTTTGCCAGAGCAGCAGCCAGTTTTACCTGGGGCGCCTGAATCATTTCGCCGTACACCATTACATGGGCATATCGCTCCATTTGTTCAAGCACTGCCGCATTG
>JAGWYC010000039.1 GCA_018969565.1 Bacteroidota bacterium
ATCGTGGCCGTGGACCGCACGGATTACATCAGCAGCCCGTCTATGCGCCGGCGTATTATGCAAGACAGCGTGATTTCCGTTAAACCGGGTTCCGCACTGGACGTGGAACGGGTGCTGACTCTTAAGCCTGATGCGGTATTCTATTATGAAGGAGCAGGTGGGGAAGATGCTTCCTTTTCTTTGCTCCGAAAAAAGGGAATCCGATTAATTCCGGTGAATAATTACAAGGAACAACATCCCCTGGGTAGGGCCGAATGGTTGCGTTATGTTGCAAGAATCTTTGGTATGGCATCGGCAGGAGATTCTTTATTTAATGCGGTAGCCGGGAATTATGAACAGATCCGCACATCGGCGAGGAATAGTGCCCGCAGGCCAACAGTCTTGTGTAATGCGCCCTTTAACGGGGTCTGGGATCAGCCCCAACGAAATAACTACATGGCGACCATGATTCGCGATGCCGGAGGAATACACCTGTGGGATGAAGCTCAAGGCAGTGGAACCGTCAGTCTTCAGCCTGAATCGGTATTGCTGAAAGCACGTGATGCAGATGTTTGGATAAACTGCAACGACTATATGGAACTCAAGGCGCTGGAAGGGGAGGATTCGCGTTTAACGCAGTTCAAAGCCTTCCGAAACCAACGCATATATGCCGCCAATGCAGGAAAGACCCTACAAGGCGCTATTCCTTTCTGGGAACAGGGCGTTGTTCGTCCTGACCTGATTCTGCAGGATTTAAGACGGATATTTTCTTCCGCTTCTGCCAGAGACAGTTTCTATTTTTACCGAAAACTTCCTTGAACAGCCGGCGCCTCTTTTTCATCGTATCATTATGCCTTTTAGGTTTGGCACTCCTTTCCTTGTTGATAGGCAGCGGTGGTTTACTTTGGAAGATGGATGCCGGCCTGGCCCAACTGCTGTTGCTGGAATATAGACTCCCGTCAACCATCATGGCTGTGCTGGCCGGCGGCACACTGGCACTCAGCGGATTGTTCATGCAAAACGTATTTCGAAACCCTCTGGCCGGCCCTTTTGTTTTAGGAATCAGTTCAGGTGCGAGTCTGGGCATAGCTTTAGTTATTCTGGCCGGAAGCGCAATGCCATTCGCCCTTGGCGCGATTCCCTTTAAAGCCATAGCGGCCATAGCTGGCGCGCTGCTCATGTTGCTGCTGAACGTGGTCGTTTATGCGCGGTTAAGAAATACCGTAGCCCTGCTCATTTTCGGAATGCTGGCCGCGCATTTCGTTTCCGCTCTGGTGGAATCCCTGCAATACATGGCCAGCGGAACAGAAATCAGGAATTTCTTTCTTTGGGGTATGGGCAATTTGCAGGTATCCGGCTGGGCACCTCATTTAGTTATTGCTGCAATTTTAATTCCGGCATGGATGACCGGAATCCGCATGCATGGAGCCATGGACGTGTATCAGTTGGGCGATGAATATGCCCGCAGCCTTGGTTTGAACATCAACCGCTACCGTAAAACACTGATGTACTTTACAGCATTGATGGCCGGATGTGTCACAGCCTGGTGCGGCCCTTTATCATTTGTCGGACTGGTTGTTCCTCATGTGGCGCGGTTGGTACTTGGCAGCGCCTTGCATCGTCATCTTGTTACCGCCACAATTCTGCTCGGATCCCTGTTTATGCTGGCTGCTCATTTGCTGAGCATGGTTCCTGTTGCAGGAAGTCAACTACCGGTAAACGTGATTTGTTCCATTTTAGGCGCGCCCATGGTCATGTTTCTCATATTGCGCAACAGAAATCTGTTGTTGGAATGACGCCAACTCGTTGAAAAAGAGGGTATTGGTCCAACGGCGGCCCTTGACGTTGCTGGATAAACGCCTTGAAAAAAACTGTTTTTATAACATGGCGGAAATACTGGAAAAAAGTCTGACAGAGTGTTGCGTAACCAGAATAATAATCGTAATTTTGCCGTCCTTTTTAGGAAGATTACGCAAATAACGAAATGCCAACCATACAACAATTGGTAAGAAAAGGCCGGGAAACGCTGGTGAATAAAAGTAAGTCACCTGCCCTGGATGCCTGCCCTCAGCGAAGGGGTGTTTGTACCCGTGTGTACACTACCACGCCCAAGAAACCGAACTCAGCAATGAGGAAGGTTGCCCGTGTGCGTTTGAGCAACGGTAAAGAAGTAAACGCCTACATCCCCGGAGAAGGCCATAACCTGCAGGAACACTCCATCGTTTTGGTGCGTGGCGGCAGGGTAAAGGATTTGCCCGGTGTTCGTTATCACATTGTACGCGGTGCTTTGGATACAGCCGGTGTGGAAGGCCGTAATCAGCGTCGCTCCAAGTATGGAACCAAGCGTCCTAAAGCAAAGGATAAAAAGTAAGCTGAACTGAAATGAGAAAAGCACGCCCGCGTAAACGCATCACTGCCCCTGACCCAAAGTTTAACGATCCGCTCGTTACCCGTTTTGTCAATGGTTTGATGTGGGATGGAAAGAAATCTACGGCCTTTACCATCTTCTATGACGCCCTCGACCTGGTTGCCAAGAAAACCGAAGAGGAAGGTCTCGAAGTCTGGAAAAGAGCTTTGAATAATGTAATGCCTACCGTTGAGGTGAAAGCCCGACGTGTTGGTGGCGCCACCTTCCAGATTCCAATTGAAGTTCCCCCGGCAAGGAAAATTGCCGTAGGCATGAAATGGATGATTTCTTATGCCCGCAAGCGTAACGAAAAATCAATGGCCTCCCGCCTCGCCGGAGAAATTCTCTCCGCTGCCAAAGGGGAAGGTGCTGCTGTTAAGAAAAAGGAAGATACTCACAAAATGGCCGAAGCAAACAAGGCCTTCAGCCATTTCCGAGTATAAACTTCAGGGATAAGTATTCATGTCACGCGATTTAGCATTAACAAGAAATATCGGTATTGCCGCGCATATTGATGCCGGTAAGACCACCACTACGGAACGCATCCTGTACTACTCAGGGGTGAACCACAAAATTGGCGAAGTACACGACGGCGCAGCTACTATGGACTGGATGGTTCAGGAGCAGGAGCGTGGTATCACTATTACTTCTGCCGCCACCACGGTATTCTGGAACTACCGCGGTAATAAATATCATATCAATATTATCGATACTCCGGGCCACGTGGATTTTACCGTAGAGGTAAACCGCTCCCTTCGCGTACTTGATGGTCTGGTTTTCCTGTTTAGCGCAGTTGATGGTGTAGAACCTCAGTCAGAAACCAACTGGCGTCTGGCCAACAACTACAACGTTGCCCGTATCGGTTTCGTGAATAAGATGGACCGCGCCGGTGCTGACTTCCTGAATGTAGTCAGGCAGGTGCGTGAAATGCTGGGAAGCAATGCCGTTCCCCTGCAATTGCCCATCGGTGCTGAAGACAATTTTCGTGGTGTAGTTGACCTGATCAACTTCCGTGGTATGATCTGGAACGAAGCCGATAAAGGAATGACTTACGAAGTAGTGGAAATCCCCGCTGATATGCTGGATGAAGCTACCGAGTGGCGTGAAAAACTGCTCGAAGCAGTTTCAGAATACGATGACACACTGATGGAGAAGTTCTTCGAAGACCCTACCTCCATCACAGAACGTGAAATCCTAGATGCACTGCGCAAAGCGACACTGGAAATGAAAATCGTTCCCATGGTTTGCGGTTCATCGTTTAAGAACAAAGGTGTTCAGACCATGCTCGACCTGGTTATGGAATTGATGCCCAGCCCGCTGGACAAAGACAACATTACCGGTACGAACCCTGACACCGATGAACCCGTAGTGCGCAAGCCTGATTATAACGATCCTTTCTGCGCTCTGGCTTTCAAGATTGCTACCGATCCTTATGTAGGTCGTCTCGCATTCATGCGTGCCTATTCCGGAAAACTGGATGCAGGTTCCTATGTGCTAAATACAAGAAGTGGTCAGAAAGAACGCATTTCGCGTATCTTCCAGATGCATGCCAACAAGCAGAATCCCATCGAATTCCTGGGAGCCGGTGATATCGGTGCCGCGGTTGGTTTCAAAGACATCAAGACCGGTGATACCCTTTGCGCAGAAAACAGTCCCATCGTGCTGGAAGCCATGAACTTCCCCGATCCGGTAATCGGATTGGCCATTGAGCCTAAAACACAGGCTGATGTGGATAAGCTGGGAACCGCGCTGGCAAAGCTCTCTGAAGAAGATCCTACGTTCCGTGTACATACAGACCAGGATACCGGTCAGACGGTAATCTCCGGTATGGGTGAGTTACACTTGGAAATCATTGTGGATCGTCTGAAGCGTGAATTCAAAGTTGAATGTAACCAGGGTGCTCCCCAGGTTGCTTATAAAGAAGCAATCACCAGGAATTTCACCCATCGCGAGGTATACAAGAAGCAGACCGGTGGTCGCGGTAAGTTTGCCGACATCCAGTTTGAACTTGGCCCCGCTGATGCTGATTTCGTAGGTGACGGACTTCAGTTTGTCAACGAGATCGTGGGTGGTTCAATCCCCCGTGAATTCATTCCCTCCGTAGAAAAAGGCTTCAAATCGGCCATGGTGAACGGTGTACTTGCCGGATACCCCATTAGCCGTATGAAAGTGCGCCTGTTCGACGGTTCATACCACAACGTGGACTCTGACTCACTGTCATTCGAAGTAGCGGCTCGTGGAGGATTCCGTGAAGCTGCGAGGAACTGTGGTCCGGTATTGCTGGAACCCATCATGAAGCTGGAAGTCGTAACGCCCGCGGAAAATACCGGTGATGTTATGGGTGACCTTAACCGCCGCCGTGGACAGTTGGAAGGTATCGACGAGCGTGCCGGCTCTCAGGTGGTGAAAGCCAAAGTTCCTTTGAGCGAAATGTTTGGTTACGTAACATCATTGCGTACCATCACTTCAGGTCGTGCCAGCTCCAGCATGGAATTCAGTCACTATTCAGAAACCCCGCGCAACATAGCCGAGGAAGTGCTGAAGAAAGTTAACGGTAAATCTGCATCTAACGCCTAAAAGTAATTGAATCAATGATCAGCCATAAGATCAGGATAAAACTCAAGTCTTTCGATCACAACCTGCTCGATAAAAGTGCGGAGAAGATTGTAAAGGCAGTAAAACAAACCGGTGTGGTTGTAAGTGGACCTATTCCACTGCCTACCAGGAAGAAAGTGTTCACCGTGCTTCGTTCACCCCACGTGAACAAAAAAGCTCGGGAACAGTTCCAGGTTTGTTCTTACAAACGTCTCATTGACATTTATAACAGTTCTACCAAAACCGTTGATGCACTCATGAAACTTGAGCTGCCCAGTGGTGTAGATGTGGAAATCAAAATATAAAAATCATCATGCAAGGATTAATCGGTAAAAAGTTGGGCATGACCAGCATCTTTGACGAAAACGGACGCAGTGTCGCCTGTACTGTCATTCAAGCTGGTCCCTGTGTTGTAACCCACGTGAAAAATGAGTCAAAGGATGGCTATAGTGCCATTCAGATTTCCTGGGGCGACCTGAAACCCAAGCATGCCTCCAAAGCCATTACCGGGCATTGCGCCAAAGCGAACACGGCTCCCAAAAAGGAGTACCACGAGTTTCGCAACCCAGAAGGTGCTGAGGCCGCTGCAAAAATCGGTGACGTGTTCGATGTGAACATCTTCAACGCCGGCGATTTTGTGGACGTCATCGGAACTTCTAAAGGTAAAGGTTTCCAGGGTGTTGTAAAACGTCACGGCTTCGCCGGTGTGGGTGAAACTACACACGGTCAGCATAACCGTCAGCGCCACCCCGGTTCTATTGGAGCTTGCTCGTTTCCGGCTCGTGTGTTCAAAGGCATTCGTATGGCCGGTCGCACAGGTGGCAACAGGGTTAAAGGAGTTAACCTCCAGATTTTAAAAGTAGTAGCGGATCAGAACCTTTTGATTGTAAAAGGCAGTATCCCGGGCTACAATGGTTCCACCGTGATCATCGAACGCTGAAATGGAATTTAAAGTATTAAACAAAGAAGGTGCAGATACGGGTAGAACCGTGAAACTGCCCGCTTCTATATTCGGTATTGAACCGAACGACCACGCAATCTATCTGGATGTGAAACAGTTTCTGGCCAACCAGCGTCAAGGAACACACAAATCTAAAGACCGCAGTGAAATAAGCAAAAGTACCAGGAAGCTGTTCCGTCAAAAAGGAACCGGTGGAGCGCGTCACGGTAGTATTAAAGCAGGTATCTATGTGGGTGGAGGACGTATTCACGGACCTCGTCCCAGAAACTACAGCTTCAAGTTGAATAAGAAACTCAAGCGTCTTGCTAGGTTTTCGGCACTCAGCTACAAAGCAAAAGAGCATCAGATAACCGTGCTGGAAGACATCAACATGGAAGTGCCCAAAACCAGCGAATTCAACCGCATGCTGGGCAACCTGAAGGTATCCGGACGTACTTTATTCGTAACTCCTTCACTGAATCGCAATGTGTATTTGTCAGGCAGGAATATTCCGAACAACAGGATCCTGAATGCTTCAGATCTGAACACTTATGAAATCATGAAAGCCCATAATCTGATCCTTTTTGAATCAGCAGTAAAGGCTATCGGGGACACTTATAACAACGACTAAGATGGTACTGAAAAAACCCCTGATTACAGAAAAAATGACGGGCCTCACTGAGAAGAGGCAGCAATATGGTTTTGTCGTTGATCCCAAGGCAACGAAAGATGAAATCCGCAAAGCTGTGGAAGACTTCTACAACGTGCAGGTTGATCGCGTAAACACGATGATTGCTCGAGGTAAGGCACGGAAAAACAGACGTTCCGGACAGATTTCAGGTTACAACAAAGCTGTAAAGAAGGCCATTGTGACATTGAAAGAGGGTTCCACTATTGATTTTTACGAAAATATTTAAAAAGTAATGGCACTGAACAGATTACGTCCGGTAACTCCAGGAACGCGCTTCAGAATAGCGAATGCGTTTGCTGAACTTACTTCTGATAAACCTGAAAAATCCCTGCTTGTTCCCATCAAGAAAAGTGGTGGAAGGAACAACACGGGTAAAATGACTATGCGCTACATTGGCGGAGGCCATAAGCGCAAGTACAGGATCATTGACTTCAAAAGAGATAAAATGGGTATGCCCGCTGAGGTTCAATCCATTGAATATGATCCGAACAGAACAGCTTTCATTGCACTGGTTTCATACGCAGATGGGGAGAAACGTTATATCGTTGCGCCCACAGGTCTCAAAGTAGGCATGAAGGTAGAAAGCGGTCCGGGTACTGCTCCTGAAGTAGGAAATGCATTACCTATGAGCCAGATTCCGCTGGGTTCAATGATACATAACATTGAAATGCAACCAGGTCAGGGTGCTCGTTTGTGCAGAAGCGCCGGTTCTTCCGCGCAGCTACTGGCTCGTGAAGGAAAATATGCCGCCATCAAATTGCCATCAGGTGAATCTCGTCTGGTTTTAGCAAATTGTCTGGCTACTATTGGCACCGTTTCCAACAGCGATCACAGCAACACGAGAAAAGGTAAAGCAGGACGTTCACGCTGGTTGGGTATTCGCCCCCGTGTACGTCCGGCAGCAATGAATCCGGTAGATCACCCCATGGGTGGTGGTGAAGGCCGCAACAAAGGTGGACAGTCGCGCTCTCGTAACCTTATCTATGCACAGGGTCAAAAAACCCGCAGCACGAAGAAGGGCAGCAGCCGTCTGATTATTGAACGCAGAAAGAGCAAACGTAACAGCAAATAAGATACATGGCACGTTCCCTGAAAAAAGGCCCGTTCGTAGATTTTAAACTCGACCGGAAGGTGGCCAAGATGAATGAAACTAATAAAAAGAGTGTGATTAAGACCTGGTCAAGAAGGAGTTTGATAATTCCTGACATGGTTGGTCATACCTTTGCCGTGCACAACGGAAACAAATTCATTCCGGTATATGTAACCGAAAACATGGTAGGACACAAACTCGGAGAGTTTGCACCAACCCGTACTTTTAAAGGTCATAGCAAGTAAAACGCAGGATGGAAGCAAAAGCAATTTTAAGAAACTGCCCCATGTCGCCTCGCAAGATGCGTCTTGTAGTGGATCAGATTCGCGGTGTAAACGTGGATAAAGCACTGAATATCCTGCAATTCAGCCAAAGACCTCTTTATGCTCAATATGTGAGCAAACTGCTGCGCAGTGGCATTGCTAACTGGGCGCAGATCAATGACGGAAGACGCATTGAGGAAAGCGATTTGTTCGTAAAATCAATCATGGTTGATGCCGGTTTTACAATCAAACGCCTTCGCACAGCGCCTCAAGGTCGCGGTAATCGCATCAGCAAAAGAAGCAATCATATCACATTGATTGTTGATAGCCGCCAGGACACCGGAAAAGCTGTTTCAGAAGAATCATTAACCGAAGATACAAACGCATAAAATGGGACAAAAAGTAAACCCGGTAGGTCTGAGGTTGGGAATTATCCGCGGTTGGGATTCCAACTGGTACGGTGGTAAAAACTACAGCGATAAACTTGTAGAGGATGAGAAAATCCGCAAATACCTCCGCGTGCGCATTCCCAAAGGAGGTATCAGCAAAGTGGTGATTGAACGCACCATGAAGCGCATTACCATTACCATCAATACCGCAAGACCGGGTATCGTAATTGGAAAAGGCGGTCAGGAAGTAGATACCATCCGCGAAGAAATCAGGAAAATCACGAAGAAGGACGTTCAAATCAATATCAACGAAATCAAACGTCCGGAATTAGATGCTAAATTGGTAGCCGACAGCATTGCAAGTCAGATTGAAGGTCGTATTTCCTTCAAGCGTGCACTGAAAGGCGCAATCGGAAGCACCATGAGAATGGGCGCTGAAGGGATCAAAATTCGTATCAGTGGACGTCTGAATGGTGCTGAGATTGCACGTACCGAACAATACAAAGATGGTCGTACGCCTTTGCACACCCTGCGTTCAGATATCGATTATGCTCTGAGCGAAGCGCAGACGGTATATGGTAAAATCGGAATTAAGGTTTGGATTTGTCGCGGTGACATCTTCGGAAAGGTTGATCTGGCACCGGTACACGAGAAATCTGATCGCCGTGAAGGTCAGGGTGGACGTGGCCCCGGACGTCGCGACCAAGGTGGAAATGATAACAGGCGTCGCCGCACGGGAGATCGTGACCGCGGCCCAAGGAGGGATAACCGATAATTAAGTGGAGCTATGCTGAGTCCAAAAAGAACGAAATTCCGCAAAATGCAAAAAGGTCGTGTTAAAGGCCTTGCAACACGCGGACACAGATTAAACTTCGGCAGCTGCGGCCTGAAAAGCCTCGAGCCAGCCTGGATTACCGCCCGCCAGATTGAAGCGGCACGTATTGCCTTGACTCGTTACCTGAAAAGGGAAGGTCAGGTCTGGATCAGGATTTTTCCGGACAAACCTGTAACCAAGAAACCCGCAGAAGTACGTATGGGTAAAGGTAAGGGTGCACCTGAATATTGGGTGGCTATCATCAAACCCGGAACAATCATGTTTGAAGTCGCCGGTGTTCCCCTGGAAATTGCTCAGGAAGGAATGCGCTTGGCAGCAATGAAACTTCCGGTACAAACTAAATTTGTTGTAAAACCTGATTTTTCAGAAGAAAACTGATCATGAAATACGAGGAAATAAAATCAACGCCTACGCGTGAACTTATAGAGCGCTACAAGGAGGAAAAACTCCGTTATCAGAAATTGCGCTTCACCGATGCGGTTTCCAAACTCGATCAGCCAAGTAAGCTGAAAGAAGCCCGCAGAAACGTGGCAAGGTACCTCACAGAATTAAACGCTCGCCGGATTTCTTTTGAACTGGCAGCTATGAACCGTAAAGAAGAACAGGATTAATGGAAGCCAACAGGAACGCCCGCAAAGAAATCGTGGGACGCGTAACCAGCGCTAAAATGGATAAAACCATCTCCGTAGCAGTGGTGCGCAGTGTGAAGCACCCCAAATACGGGAAGTACTTTAAGAAGACTAAAACCTTCTATGCACATGATGATAAAAACGAATGCGCTGAAAATGATGTTGTGCGCATTATGGAAACTCGTCCCCTGAGCAAAATGAAGCGCTTTAGGCTAGTAGAAATTGTTGAAAAGGCTAAGTAATGATACAGCAGGAAACCAGACTCAAAGTTGCTGATAACAGCGGCGCAAAAGAAGTGTTGTGCATACGTGTACTCGGTGGAACCGGTAGGCGCTATGCAAGCGTAGGCGATAAAATCGTAGTGAGCGTGAAGTCCGCTATGCCTTCATCAGGTATGAAGAAAGGCGCTGTATCCAAAGCAGTAGTAGTTCGTGTAAAGAAGGAAGTACGTCGTCCTGATGGCTCTTACATCCGCTTTGATGAAAACAGTTGCGTGCTCCTTAATAACTCTGATGAGCCCAGAGGAACCCGTATCTTCGGACCGGTAGCCCGCGAGCTTCGTGATAAACAGTTTATGAAAATCGTTTCCCTGGCACCTGAAGTGCTCTAAAAGTTATGAAACTGAAAATTAAGAAAAACGATACGGTGAAGGTTATCGCCGGTGATGAAAAGGGAAAAACCGGTAAGGTTATTCGCGTTATTCCATCATCCAACCGAGCCGTTGTGGAAGGTTTGAACCTGGTTACTAAACACTATAAGCCTACAGCGCAGAACACTGCAGGTCGCATTGAAAAAATCGAAGCCCCCATTCATATCAGCAACTTGATGGTGATGGAAGGCAGCGATGTTGCTAAAGTAGGTCGTAAAGCAGACCAGGAAGGTAAAAACAAGCGCTATAACAAACGCACAGGTTCATTCATAGATTAATAGCAGATATCCATGAGCTACACACCAAGGCTTAAAGCCCATTATAAAGAATCAGCCGCTCCTGCCATGATGCAGAAATTCGGGTATGAAAACCCTATGGAAGTGCCTAAAATTACTAAGGTATCTTTGAATCAGGGAGTTGGCGCAGCCGTTTCTGACAAGAAAATGATTGATGCTGCTGTTGATGAAATGACACGTATTGCCGGTCAAAAAGCCCAGGCAACCATTTCCCGCAAGGCCATCAGTAACTTCAAATTGAGGGAAAACATGCCCATCGGAGCGAAAGTAACCTTACGTGGTGACCGCATGTATGAATTTCTTGAGCGCCTTACTGCAGTGGCTTTGCCACGTGTCCGCGACTTTCAGGGATTAGCAGTAAAAGGTTTCGACGGCAGAGGTAACTATACCCTGGGTATCACCGAACAAATCATCTTCCCGGAAATTGACATTGATAAGGTGAGCAGAATCAATGGTATGGACATTACCATCGTAACAACAGCAAAAACTGACGAAGAATGTCTGGAACTGCTGCGTAACATGGGTTTCCCCTTTAAGAGCAAATAATTCAATGGCAAAAGAGTCAATAAAAGCAAGACAGCGCAAAAGGGAGCAAATGGTAGCCCGCTACGCAGAAAAGCGCAAGGCGCTTATCGAAGCCGGCGACTATGAAGGTTTGCAAAAGCTGCCCCGCAACGCTTCACCGGTTCGCCTGCGCAACCGTTGTAAAATTACCGGCCGCCCCAGAGGCTATATCCGTACCTTTGGT
>JAGWYC010000369.1 GCA_018969565.1 Bacteroidota bacterium
CTTTCACCGGTTGAATCCGGCCGTCAAGTCCCAGTTCTCCCATGATGATGTACTCGGCCATCTGCTCTGACGGCAATTGTCCGCTGGCCGCCAGAATCCCCATGGCGATGGTCAGGTCATAGGCGGAGCCTTCCTTGCGGATATCGGCCGGTGCCATGTTCACCACCACTTTACGCCGCGGCATGTTCCAGCCATTGTGCTTCAGCGCTGTTTCGATGCGCAACTGGCTCTCCTTGATGGCATTGTCGGGAAGTCCTGCCAGAAAATAGCCCAGTCCTTCGCCAATGTTCACTTCTACAGAAATGGTGATGGCGTCCACGCCGGATAAGGCTGATCCAAAGGTTCTTACCAGCATGTCCCCGGGATTAAATGATGGAATGGATAAGTTGTATTCCGTGGTGAAGAAGGAGCATCGGGAAACAACATCAATAGAAAATCATAACAAACTATCATAAGCAATCAATCAAAAAGGATTTACGCGAAGATGCAGGAATTTCGCGATACCTGCAAAGGAAACAGTTCAGTAGGGCTTTTCGCCTTTTTCAATGCGCAGGCCTACATCGCTCACGTGCAAGAGATTCTCGTCGCGCATATTTTGCCTTATGCTGAAGCGGTAGCTGCCTTTCTTCAATATGCGGAAGCGATTTTCCAGGGGAAGCTCAAACGAAATGAGGTCCCCTACGCCCTTACCCAGCCAGCGTCCGGTATTGTCGGCCAGCAGCAGGGGATATTGCTTCACACCTGAACCGTCGGGACCCTGGGTATGCAGCAGGATGTACATATTGGCATAGCGGTAGGCTCCGGTAACCCTCATGGTCAGAATGAGGCGATACTCATAGGCCGGGTCTTCCATATTTGCCGTGAAACTAAGGCTGTCGTTCCAGTGCCAGCTCCTGTTCCGCACGGGACGGGTTTCATCAAAAACCACCCCTTCCGGCACACTGCAGGAAGCCAGCAACAACAGGGGCACACAGAAACGCAACAGGTTCACAGGCGCAAGTTAGCAACTGGGTGGGAATTAAAAGGCAACTACAGATAGACCATACTGATCACCATGAACCTTTACAGCCTTTTTGTCAGTTCTTTATTGGGCAGCATTAAACCTCAAAAAATCCCTTTGCATTAACTTGAACATGGTGCCTGATAAGAATTCACGAAATTCCTTGTTGTCATTAAACTCCCTGAATACCTCGAAGTTGGTTTCAATGTGATTAATCAACTTGCGTTTCAGCACTTCTTCAAAAGTTATCCGGGCGTTTTGTTCGTCTGAAAACCGGAAGGCGTTGGCAAATTCGTCATCCTGAGCTACGTCAGTCATTAAATCCTCTGTCATTTTCTTCACCTTATCATCGTTCGTAAATTGAGTTCCGAAACGCTCATTGAACGCCTTTACGATATTCGATAAATACTCTATTTCCGGCTCGGTGGCACCGCTGCGCATTTCTGTGGGAATTGGCCTTAATTCATCACCTTGCTGCAAACGGATATTGAATTCTCCTTCCTTCTGCAGCCGGTAGCTGTCCATATCGATATTATCCAAAATGCCTTGGGCCAAGTCTTCGTCACGCTGTTTGCCCAATTTGTTTTGCAAGTGATTCAGGAACAAATAAAGTCTTTCCAGATAAGGATTGACAAAGGGAACGATTTGGGCAAGGAACACATACAAGCGAACATAGGTCTTGCATTTAGCTCTAAAGTCATTTTGCTGTTCTTCTGTTAGTGAATTTCTGAATACTTCAGCTGCTGCATCTAAGATGCTGTGCAGCTGGTCCACAGGAACATTTGTGAGCATTTTTTGCGAGAACTCCTGA
>JAGWYC010000040.1 GCA_018969565.1 Bacteroidota bacterium
GGAGATAGCAACCTTGTGCGTGTAGCGACCCAGGTATTCGATTACCTGTTGCGGTCCGCCGAACGGTTGTTTGGCGAACACCACCCAGCGCTCTTTCTGATCAACAATCTGTCAGGTGGGGTCAATATCGCCGGAATATACATTAAATAATTCCTCCCAGGTACACCACTATACCCTAACTTCGCTGTATGCGCTTCTTTTTCAGCTTGATATGCTTCGCGGCTGTTTCGCTGCAGGCCCAGACCGACCCGGATTGTTACGTATCCAAAGAGTTTTTGATTGCGGGCTCGCATACCGATTATCCTTCCGCTCTGAAACAGGCCAGAAAGGTGGCTACCGCAGCCGGCTATAAGCTGGATTTGCGCGGGTTGAAGCCGGCTAAAGGCACAGGGTTGAGTTTTGCTGACTCTGTCTGCAACGAAGAGTTTGGTGATGCACCTTGTTATGTGGCCCGTGGTCGTTACGATGACGGTGTGTACGTGAGCATTGAGTATTCGTCTGCCTACGAGGGTTTCAGGCCGGGTTATTACATCGTGGTGGCCGCTTCCGGTGATGTTGGAAATTCAGTTATTGCCCCGGCATTGGTCAAAGTGCGGCGCAGCGTGCCTTCTGCTTATGTGAAGAAGAGCAAGGTGTATATGTGCTGCATGCACTGAGTACACTTCGGGCGGCCATCAGCGCAGCATGGCATCGGTGATGTCGCGCTCGAAGTCGCGGAATACCTGCCGTAAATCGCTTTCCCCATTGGTGCCGTAGTTCACAAAGAAGGTCATGATGGCGCGGCGCTCCGGAAACCAGAACAGGTTGGCGCTGTAGCCCAAATCCCTGCCGGTATGCCCTACGCCGTAAGTCTGCATCTTAGTGAACTTCTTGATGGCACCTACGCCCGTGAAGAAGTCTTCGTCTTCCTGAACCCACTGCAGCATCTCATCCAGTGAAGCCTGACTCAACAGGGTCTTCTCGGCGAATAAGGCGCGGTGGAAGCGGTGCAGGTCATACACATTGCTGAACACGCCTCCGTAGCCATTGCCGCTGCCGGTGGTCAGGTTGCTCACATTGCTCAGTCCCCCGTTGCTGTGCAGGTCGAAATAACCTTGTGCTGCGGAAGAAGGAATCTCGTCGTGTCCTTGGTAATAGGTGCTGTTCATGCCCAGCGGTTGCCAGATCATGTTGCGCAACATTTCGGCATGACTGCGGCCGGTGGCCTTCTCCAGACAAAGAATCACCAAAACTGTGTTGGTATTGCTGTAATAGGCTTTGTAGGTATCCAGCGGATAGCCCGGCTTGTCATAGGCGAAGGGCAGCAGATCTTCCGGAGTCCAGCGCTTAATCGGGTTGTTGAGCACCGCCAGGTAATAATCAGAATTAGTAATCAGGTCGTAGATGCCGGTGGTATGGTTCATACACTGCCTGATGCTTTTGCCTTCGGCTTTATCGAGGCGTTTCAGGATGTCGGCAGAGATGTATTTAGAAATGGGGTCATCAAGGTCGAGCACACCCTGCTCCTGCAACTTAAACGCAAGCACGCCCACCATGTGCTTGGTGATGCTGGCTGCTTTGGAACTATGGCAGGGGCTGAAGCGGATGCGCTTGCCGAGGTCTGCGTATCCAGCCGCATCCGTATAGGTGCCGTTGGAATCCTGCACCAGCAGTGAGATTCCGGGCAGGCCCAGCTTCACGTATTTGTCTATAATCTGACGGAACTCCGCGGCGCGTTTATGGTTCTGCGGAAGGCTGTCGCCACAGGTCACTTCCGTGCTGTGTACAATTTCAGCGCGTTTGCAGGATGCTGTAAACAGCAGCAGTGCCGCAATCATCAGGGTGCTTCTCATGACTTGCCTCCTTTCTTCAGGGGCCAGGGCGCGGAGATGCCCAGCATCAGGGCGTTGGAGGGCAGCAAGGGTACATAGCTTCCCGCAAAAGGCGCCTGCAAGAAGGTGCGGAGTCGCAGTTCCAGTCGTAAGCCGTCTGGTGCATCCTTTTTGAGTGCCCGCGAAACCCCGAAGCCCAGACCGGCCAGGAACTGCGGTCTTCCTGCTGCGGGCGATACCAAGTCCCAGCCGCCGTCTTTGTTCTTCACAAACTGCTCGTAGTCCGGAAACGCATGCAGGTAGCCCAAACCCAGCCCGGCGCGGATTTTCCAGGTCGAACCTGCGTTGTATTGGTATTCACCCCAACCGTACAGGCGCAACGCAGTCTGAAAAAACCGGTGGTAGTTTAAGCCCGCATTGGCGCTGAGCACCCAGCGGTGCCGCTCTTTGTTGCCGAATGCCCTTTCAGCGAATACGTCCAGTCCCGGATGGAACTGCGAATACGCCGTCGCCGGAATGCCACTTACCGGAAAGGAAACTGCCTGGTTGGACGCGAGGATGCCTGCGCGTTGTATCTGCGCCCTCAGGGTGCCTGCCGACAACAGGCTGCATAGGATGATGGCTGGAGTTTTAAGCATGGTTTTTAGTGCAAGATAGTGAAGTAGACCCTGTCAAGTGAAGTAGACCCTGTCATGGTGAGCCGCGTCGAACCAGCGTGTATTTCCTGTCATGGTGAGCTTCATTACCTGCCATGGTGAGCTTCATTACCTGTCATGGTGAGCTTCATTACCTGTCATGGTGAGCTCCGTCGAACCAGCGTGTATATTTCCTTTCATGGTGCTTGCCCCCACTAGATTGCGCAGCAAGACACCGTGGGGGTGGGGGAACGTGTGGACCACCCCCAATGGTTCGACGTGGCTCACCATGGCAGACTTTATATGCTCACCATGACAGACTTTATATGCTCACCATGACAGACTTATCCGCACCATGACAAACTTTTTGCTCATTATGTTACTAAGGGTGGTTCGACGTGGCTCACCATGACAGACTTATACGCACCATGACAAACCGCACCATGACAGACCTCCTATGACAACGATTCCATCCACATCTCCTCGCCTTTCAACATCAGCGGGGAAGGAAAATTCTCTTCAAATAAGGCGCCGGTGCCCAGGCCCTGATGCAGGGGATTGTCATGGTTTCCGCACCATTGCGCAATGGCACTGAGGCCGATATTGCTTTCCAGGGCGGAGGTGGCCCACCAGCCTGTATGGTATTTACGTGCCTCCCGGATCCAGGCATCGGCCACGGAAAAACCGCCGATGAGTGTAGGTTTGAATACCAGAAATGCCGGGCGTATTTCCTTCAGGATGCGCGTTGCATCCCGCTCCGGGTCTAAACCAATCAGGCTTTCGTCCAGGGCCACAGGAACCTGTGATTTTGCGCACACTTCCGCCATTAGCTCATCCGCGCCAGCCGCTACAGGTTGTTCAATGCTGTGCAGGCTGAAGCGCGACAGGTCACGGAGTTTTTCGAAGGCATCATCGGCATTCCAGGCGCCGTTGGCATCCACGCGCAGTTCCAGCTTGAAGGGGCTGTATCGGCGGCGCAGGTCTTCAAGAAGCCTGCATTCTTCATCAAAATCCAGTGCGCCCACCTTGAGTTTCACGCAGCGAAATCCTGCTTCTGCCTTGGCGCAGGCCGCCTCATACATGGAAGCGCGGTCTGCCATCCACACCAATCCGTTGATGCGTATGCCGGCATTGCCTTCAGTAAAACTATTGCGAAACAGCAGTCCCTCTGCGCCGGTATTCAGTTGCAGGCTCAGGCATTCCAAGGCAAATTGCAGGGACGGGAGCGTTTGGCGGTAATCGTAGCTGCGCGACAGCAGTTCCGCCCGGAGTCGGTCGGTATCCTGCAGCGTTTCTTCAAGCAGCGTCGTGTTGTCTATGCTCAGGTATGGCAGGGGCGCGCATTCTGCGCGGTAGCATGGGCCATTCTCGGTGCGCAGTTCCAGCAGCCACAGTTCCCGGGTCTGGTAGGCGCCCTTGCTGGTGGCGGCGGGCTTCAGGAAGCGCAGGCTGTGCTTATGAACCTTCAGTATCATGGCTGTTTACACCAGATGGCGCCAAACCCCGATGATGAGGATCATGGCGAAGATGCTCAGGCTGAGAAACTTCAGCTCCTTGTTGTAGTCCATGCGGGCATCCTGCGCAATGCGGAAATAGCGCCACAGGTGCAAGAAGCCGAGCAGGTATATCAGGATGGCGGGAATGAGGAACAAGCGGCCATAATCGAGCAGGATGGGCACACACAAGGCGCTGCATCCGCCCAGCACCAGCAGCAACTGATAACGACGGGCTCCGGCAAATCCCAGACGCGCGGCCATGGTTTGCTTATTGCTCAGGGTATCTCCTACCAGGTCGCGGGTATTGTTCACATGCAGCACGGCGGCAGCCAGCAGTCCCATGCCCAATGCACAGAAAGCCACATGGGTATTCAGAGTTTGGGTATGCAGGAAATAAGTTCCGTTTACGGCAAACAATCCGAAGAACAGTACCACGGCCAGGTCGCCAAGTCCGTAGTAGCCATAGGCGTGTTTCCCGGTGGTATAGCGCACCGCCGCCCAGATGGAAGCGATGCCTGAAGCCAGCAGGATGCTCAGTTGCGTTGCATTCAGGTGTTCCGCCAGTGAGAGGGTGATACAGCCGGAAGTAAAGCTGATCAGGGACAACAACATGAGGGCCGTTTTCATGGTTTCCGGACGAATGTCGCCGGTGGTCAGCATGCGGTCGGCGCGGCCTGCGCTGCGGTCGGTGCCTTTCTTAAAGTCGCCGTAGTCGTTGGCGTAGTTGCTCAGCACCTGCAGCAACACGGCGGTAAGCAGGGCCATCACGGCAAGTACAGGATTCATGTGCGGCAGGGCCAGGAAGCTGCCCAGCAATACGCCGGAAACAGCTAAGGGAAGGGTGCGCAGCCGCGCGGCTTTGATCCAGGGGGTGAAGCTCATTTTGTTTCGTGGTATTCCATTTCGGTGTTGATGGCCCAAAGCCCTGATTTGTCTTTGATGCCGGCAATGATATTGTCCACGGCACACATGGCGGTAAGCATGCTGTGGTCGCTGTTGTTGTATTTGTGCATGCCGTTCCGCCCGATGGGATACAGGTTCTGAAAACTGTCCAGATAGGTACGCACCGTCTCAAAACGCGCATAGGCGCCGGTATAGGCGGGATAGGTTTTCTTCATCCGCACCACGGTGCCGTCCAGTACATCCTTTCGGTCAATGATGCCAATTTGCTCCAGTTCTGTGGCGGCGAATTCTTTCATAGATGCATCATCCATATTCCAGAGTTCATCGCCTTCCTGACAGAAGTATTCCAATCCCAGCCAGACGGTTTCCGGGTCTTTCACCAGCCAGGGACTCCAGTTGTTGAATACCTGCAAACGCCCCAGGCGCACATCGCGTTCCTGTATATAGACCCAGTTGTCGGGGATGGCGCCGGTTTTCAGTTTCTTCAACAGCAAACCCACGGTGATAAAGTCGCGGTATGGCAATGCTGAAGAGGTTTCGCGTACTTCGGCAGGCACCTCAAAGCGCATGCCTTCCACCAGGTCTTTTACCGGCATGGTGGAGAACACGTAATCGGCTTCAAAGGCACATTCCTCACCATCCGCATTCAACGCGTACACCGTATTCAGGAAATCGGGTTCAAGCCGGCCCAGGCCGCACACGGTATGCTTCATTAGAATGCTGCCGCCGCGACGGCGTATTTCATCGGCTACATGTTCCCACAGTTGTCCCGGACCGAATTTGGGGTAGAGGAAGCGTTCAATCAGCGATGTTTCAGTCCCTTTTTGGCTGATGTCTCTGCGCGGGGGCTTCAGGGCGTGGGCGATGGCCTTGCTGATGCTCAGCCCCTTGATGCGCTGGGCGCCCCATTCCTTGGATATCTGGTTACAGTGAAAACCCCAGACCTTTTCGGTGTAATCCTTAAAGAAGGTGAGGTAGAGTTCTTTTCCGAAGCGGTTGATGAAGAAGTCTTCAAGGCTTACTTCCGGCTTCACCGGAAACAGTCGGTAACGCAGGTAGCTGCTTCCGATGCGCAGCATCCTCCAAAGGCCCAGATTCCTCATGGTTTCAGGGCTCAGGCTGATGGGATAACGGAAGAACTTCCGCAGAAAATAAATACGCGACACCCGTTTGCGCACCAGCATCACGCGGTCTTCCGTATCGGGGTTGGCGCTGCCTGTGCTGATGTGTGTCTGTTGTCCGTGGTAGAAAATATCGGCTTCGCCGGAAGCGGTTTTCTCTACGGGCATTTGCTGCATCCACCACTGCATCACGCGGTCACTCTTGCTGAAGAAGCGATGTCCGCCGATGTCCATGCGGTTGCCCTTGTAGTTTACGGTTTGTGATATTCCGCCGATGCTGTCAGATGCTTCCAGCACCACGGGCACGATGTCGGTGCGCGCCAGCAATTCATAGGCTGCGGTTAACCCTGCAGGTCCTGCGCCGATGATGATGGCTGTTTTGCGGTCCGACACGTGAATGGAAATTCCGGTTGTTTACAGGTTGGGGGTTCTGCCTCCGTCCACCACCACATTGGTGCCGGTGATGTAGGCGGCCTGCGGTGAAGCGAGGAAAACGGCAGCATAGGCTACTTCATCCGGGCTTCCGAAGCGGCCTGCAGGAATTTCTGCCAGCATTTCCTTGCGCACGGACTCTTCTTCGTGTCCGGTTTTCAGCGCTTTATTGCTGATGATGCTGCTCAGGCGCTCGGTGGTGGTGGCTCCGGGAAGCACATTGTTCACGGTGATGCCGAGTTTAGCGGTTTCGTTGGCCAGGGTTTTGCTCCAGTTGCCCACGGCGGCGCGTATGGAATTGCTCACGCCGAGGTTGTGCAGGGGCACCTTCACCGAAGTGCTGATGACGTTGATGATGCGACCGTAAGCAGCCTGCGTCATGCCCGGAATAAAAGCCTGGGCAAGGGTGTGGTTGTTCAGCAGGTGCTGACTGAATGCGTCCTGGAAGGCCTGATGGGAAGCCTGAGTAATGGGACCGGCGGGCGGGCCACCGGTATTGTTGATCAGGATATGCACCTGCTCTTCCGCGGCGATGGCCGCTGCGGCTTCAGCCACGCTGTGCGGCATGCTGAAGTCGGCGGTGAAGAAGCGGTGTTGCTGTCCTGCCGGGCGGGGCAATTCGTCGCAGGTTTGCTGTAAGGCTTCGCGGTTGCGCGCCAGCAGGATGATGCGTGCCCCGGCGTTGGCCAGTTGCCGGGCGATGGCGCGTCCGATGCCCTGGGTGCTGCCGCAGACCACGGCGGTTTTTCCGGAAAGGTCAATGATCACAGGGCGAAGATACGCGCCGTTGTGTTTTGGCTTCACCGGAAATGGAAACGCCCCCGGGTTGAGCGGAGGCGTTTTCATTCACCAGGTATTGTTTAGCGCTTGATAATTCGGGTATGTTGCTCAGAATCAGTGCTTTGCACCTTCAACAGGTACTGCCCGGGTGCGAGCCCGCTCAGGTTCAGCATCTGCGGCTGCAGTGGCTGATCCGGCTTCAGGCGCAGCAGTTCACGACCCATCAAATCGGTAATCACAAGCGTTTGAATAGCGCTGTTTCCTTCTACAAACAACTGATTTCCGGCGGGGTTGGGGTACACGCGGAAGGCTTTGCTGTTCAGGTTGTTTACACCGGTAGTGGCTTTGGGATTGATGCTCATTCGGGAAGTATCGCAGGCGCAGGGCGGATTACACACGATGAGTGTTACCAGACGTATGCTGTCGGAACTAAATGTATAGGTAGGATTTTGCCTGTTGCTGCTGTTTCCATCCCCAAAATCCCAGTACCAGGTTTTGGCGTTTTGCGCGCTGTCTTTGAACCGGAAGGTCGTGCCGCTGTGCGTATAGCCAAATTTAGCATGGGGTTTCTGCCGCACGTGCAGGTTGATGCCTGCTTTGGCGGTGCAGCCAAAGGCATTTCCTGCGGTAACCACATAGCGTGTATCTGTTGTGGGTTTCGCGAATACAGCAGCCGTTGTGGCATTACCCGGATTCCAGGAGTAGGTAGTCAGTCCGCCGCCGTTGGCCTGAAGTCGTAAGGAGTCACCCAGACACAAAAAGGTATCAGGGGCGCTGATGCCCACCAGCGGCGAGGTTCTGAAGGAAACCGTCACCTGCGCCTGATTGGAACAACCTGCGGTATCGGTGCCTGTAACGGTGTATGTGGTACTTGCCGTGGGTGAAGAAAGCACGGTATCGCCTTTACTTTTGTTCAGCCCGGTGACCGGAGTCCAGTCGTAGGTGGCGGCGCCGGAAGCCGCCAGCTTCACAGGTGCACCGCCGGAACAATAGTTTGCGTTGGTGGGCGCAACGCTTACTGTGGGTCTGGGTGTACTCACCACCTTCACGGTAAACGTGGCTGTTGTATCGGACTGCAGTGAACCCATGCAGGTAAGCACACATCGGTAGTAGCGTGTGGCATTGATTAATCCGGTAGAAACTGAAGTGGTTCCTGTGCCGAAATTGGTCCAGGGCCCGGTAGCTGCGGTTGCATTCTGCCATTGATAAATCATACCGGAATAGGTGGTCACTGTTCCGTTCAGGTTGAGTGTTGCCGCACCTGAACCTCCGCAAATCTGTTGCGTGGTGGATGTGATGCTCGCACCGGTGGGTTTTCCGCTGCAGGCCAATGGATAGGTATCCCACCAGAAGCTGTCGAGGTAGATATTGTATCCCGCCTGTCCGATGGCTTTGATCATGATGTAATTGGTATTGCCGTTGAACGAAGAGGGTATGTTAAAACTGTAGCGGTACCAGCCATTGGTGATTTGCGTGTCCGGAACGGCATAGCGGGAGTAACGGGCTACGCTTCCCAGATATTGAGCCCCGGTAAGGCTGGCAGATGTATTAACATACACGCTGATGCTGTCGCCGGTTTTGCTCAGGCTGTCGCGATACATATAGAACCTGACGCTTGGTGTATTGCTGCCCCGTTGTCTGTAATCAGCAGCGGGCAATGCCAGAGTCTGGATGGTGTTTGCAGCAACACCACGGGCGCTGTAGCGCGCAAAGGCGGTTCCGTATTTCGCAGCGGCTACGGTGGGAAAGGTGCTGTTGGTGGTACGTCCCCAGCGGTTAATGCTGGCGCTGACGGCGGTCCAGCCGGTTGGTGGGAAGGTTGTGGCTTCAAAGCTCTGTACATTGATTACCTGCTGAGCCTGAAGCTGGGTAAAAGTTGCAGTAAGCATGAGGAGGCCTGTGGCTATTCGCTGTTTGCGTTTCATGTAGTGTTTTTCGATTAGCGTTTAGACGGCTAATTAACCGCCGGGTTGCTTACAGAATGATGATATTCATCACTATTCCCGAATCAGTTTCATCCTTAAAAAATCCTTGCCGGAAGCGCTTAGAAGGTAAATTCCTCTGGCGCACTTTGCGAAGTCAGCCTGCTCCAGTGAATTTCCTGAAAAAACCACCCTGCCGGATGCATCGGTGATGATGTATTGTGTGTAGCGCTCGGGGTGGCTTATGTAAATATGGTCACGGAAGGGGTTGGGCCATACACGGACATCTGCCGGTCGCAGCGTTGCCACTGCCGTGCTCGTAGTATTATTTCCGCGCACCAACAGTATATCATTGCGCCGAATTTTGGGGTCATAGGTGGTGATGCCGAAGCGTGTATCCAGATACCAGGCTTTGGTGTTCTGGTTGGGAAGTGTGGTGGAGGACCAGAATTTTCGATTTCCGACAAAGCTGAGCAACTTGTTGCTGATGCAGGGAAGTACCAAACCCTGGTCGCTTACCGACTGCAGTTCCTTGATGTTGGGCAGTCGCCAGTCGCTTTTTCCCGCTGCCGTGCTGCTGTCGGCCAGCCATAAGGCTTGTTCCCAGCTCAGGGTATCTGCTTGCAGTGCTTTAAGCCAGGTGAGGCCTGTAAGCATATCGGTGGCAGTGCCATCGCCATTGTCCTGGAATCGGCTGCTTAGTACTTGAGGTTGTTGTGTATAACGAACCGCGCGCACATGGATATGTCGGGTTCCGCCGGCGCTGATGGTTTCCGTTTTCAGGTGATTTCCGGCACCTCCGCCGGCATTGGTGACCCAGATACGGTTGCTGTCGTTGATCTGGCGTTCGGCAGACCACCAGTATTCCGCTGCCGATTTTGGAAATATCGTAGCATCCAGCGCCTGATTGGTTTTCTGGTGATTGAGAATGCTGTACGATTCCCTTAACAGCGGAAGCCGCCAGTCGGTATAGCCGCCCAGGGTTAGGGTATCGCAATAAAGACGGGCCTTTTCCACGGTCATTTCGGGACCATCCACGCGTTGCCACATGAGCCCGGTTACCGTATCAGTTGCTGTTCCGTCGGGGTTGATGATGAAAAACGGCGGATTGATTTTGTAATCTGCATCCTCGCCCGGTGTGGTGGTATAGCTCGTTTCCTGTCCTGTATCGGGCAGTCGCTTCATGGTTCTGAGCCATTGCTGCGCCTGCAGGAGGGGATAACTGCAGGCGGACAACAACAGGCAAAGTATCAGTTTCATATTCATGGTTGAACGACCACCCTTCTCACGGCTCGGCCGGATTTGGTTTCTACGCTCAGCAGGTATAAGCCGCTGCGGAATCCGTTCAGGTTTACAGTTCCGGCAAAACCGCTTTGCTGCCACACAACACGCCCATTGAGATCAGTGATGAAGGTGTGGAGTATATCGGTTTCACGCATGCCCGCACCGAGAGACAAGCTCAAAGTTTCGGCAGCCGGATTGGGAAATACCTCGAACACGCTGCCCGCATTGAGGTATCTGATTCCCGAGGGCATGATGCAGGGTGCCTTGCCCTGATAGTTTGAAGTAGTTTTCCCGGAAGCCGTGTAGAAATCATAGGTGTAGGCTCCTGATGAAGTCCAGCGATACACCACTGAATCGGTGGCACCGTTCAGGGTATAGATCAGGGTATAACCGTTGCCCCCATTGGGGTGGAAACCGGTAATCGTGGCGCCTTTCAAGGGCGTAAGCGCAGGACGAACGCCTTTGGCAGCCGGCTGCGGAATAATCTGCAGGGTGGTATCTTCCGTAACCACGCCGGCCATCTGACCAATCATATAAGGTGCGGCTGCGCTGCCGTGGTAGTGATAACGGCCGTCTGTTCCCCAGTGACCGTGGTTGGCATCCAGGGTTTTCATGGCGCTGCCGTCGGGTTCTTTGTTTCCATATACGGCAAAACCGTCCAGAGCAAAGGCTATGGGCAAGGTCGGGCCGATGGGCTTTTCCAGGAACATGGGCGCATTGTGGTAGTGGTAGTCGTCGGCGCGGCCGGAGTGTCCGCCCCACTGATCCAGTTGCCCGTCCAGAAAGGCATCCACCCCGGTATTGGTATACGGGTTGAAAATGGGAACGCCGTTGGCGGCAAGAGCGATGGCACCGCGCAGGAAGTGCTTGTTGTTCACCGGAACCGGCGTTGCGGCCATCACCGGATTCAGCGGAATGCTCCAGGCGTTCGTTCCATTATAGCACTGCGGAAGTGGCACCTGCTGCTGCCAGGATGTGATGCCGACCATCATGTTGTGGGCCGGAATGCCA
>JAGWYC010000041.1 GCA_018969565.1 Bacteroidota bacterium
ACGCCGCTTGCTTATTGTTGCTTAAATAGTATGAAAACGACTAAAAGAACATTTGATGCCGTAAAATTCATGCGTCAACAACGCAGCAAATTGAGTGAGAAGTTGTCAAAAATGACCAAAGAAGAAATTTTGGAATACTATTAAAAAACGAAAAAAGCAGATGACAGTCAAGCCCTCAGTGTAACTGATTGGTAGGCAAAATAGATACGCCTCAGCAGCAACACTTATTTTCGTAGGGCCGATTGGCCCATGAGTACCCGACCCACTTTACAGGAAGCCCGCCGCAAGGCCGAACACTACTGCGCATGGCAGGAGCGATGCCATTCCGAGGTGGAAGGCAAGCTGATGGATCTGGGCCTGAATGCGGAGGAACGCGGGGAACTGATTTCGCACCTCATCAAAGAAGGATTCCTGAATGAAGAACGCTTTGCCCGTGCTTTTGCCCGCGGGAAGTTCCGTCAGTTGCACTGGGGCCGCATCAAAATTGTCCAGGGTTTGAAACAGAAAGGGCTGAACCAGTTACTCATCAACTTAGCCCTGTCGGAAATCAGCGATGAAGACTATCATGACACCCTGAAAAGCCTGGCCGAAAAGAAGGCGCGCAGCCTGAAAGGTGCGCCCCTGCAACGCAAGGCATCCCTGCTGCGCTATCTACAGGGACGAGGCTTTGAACAGGAATACGCCTTCAAGGCCGCTGAACAGGTGCTGAAAGGCGGAAATGCGGAATGGTAACTTCCGGGATTTCCCTTTAATTCGAAACAAAAGCGCACCATGTATCCGGAACTCTTTCACCTGGGCAAATTCACCGTGTATTCCTACGGGTTCATGATCCTGACCGGGGCCGTTCTGGCCTGGATCTACCTGTACCGAAAAACCAGAAGTTTCGGCCTGAAAAGCGATGATGTATCCGGGTTTTTCCTGCTGGCCTTTGCAGCGGTATTTGTGGGCGGGAAGTTGTTCTTCTATCTGGAAGACCCCATGCGCTACATCCAAAACCCCGCGGAAATGCTGGAATCGCCCGGCGCAGGCTTTGTGTTTTACGGTTCCTTCCTGCTGGCTGTTCCTGCCTTTATCTGGTGGTTTCGCAGACATAAACTTCCGGTGTGGACCATGTTCGACATCATTGCCGGCTGCGGCACGCTGGTGCATGGCTTCGGGCGCATCGGCTGCTTCATGGCCGGCTGTTGCTATGGAAAAGTATGCGACCCCGCCTGGGGCATACGTTTCACACACCCTGATACCCATGCGCGACCCATCGGTGAACCGCTTTACCCCACACAGTTGCTGGAAGCCGCTCTGATTCTCGGGCTGTTCGGCCTGATGCAGGTGCTGCATAAACGCAAACGCTTTGAAGGACAGTTGTTTCTTCTGTATGTACTGGTCTATGCCGCCGGCCGTTTCGGACTGGAATACCTGCGCGGGGATGAATCGCGCGGCTATCTGTTCGGTGGGCTGCTGAGCCATTCACAGCTCATCTCTTTGCTGTTGATTGCCGCGGTTACGGCCTTTTGGATGTACCGAAGCAGGCAGGCACGAACAAACCTAAGCGCGTAACTTCGCAGTCCATGCAGTTTGCAGATGTCATCGGTCAGGAAGGCCTGAAGCAAAGGCTGCGCGACAGCGTACAATCCGGACGCATACCTCATGCCCAGTTGTTTCTGGGGAAGGAGGGCAGCGGCGGACTGCCTCTGGCCCTGGCCTATGCGCAGTACATCGCCTGTGAAAACCGCACGGAGCTGGATTCCTGTGGAACCTGCCACAACTGCAGCAAATACGGCAAATACATCCATCCGGACCTGCACTTTTCCTTTCCGTTCATGTCGCCTGCTGAAGAAGCCAGAGAATTTCTGGAAACATGGCGGAAGGCGCTGACGGAGAATCCATACATGGGGTATCAGGAGTGGCTGGGATATATCCAGGATGGACAAAAGCAGGGCAATATTCCCATCAAGGAGTGCAGGGCCATCATCCGCAATCTTTCCCTCAAACCCTTCGAAAGCGATTACAAAGTGCTGCTGATGTGGTTTCCGGAATTTCTGAGCAATGAGGGCAATGTGTTGCTGAAAATTATTGAGGAACCCCCGTTCAAAACACTGTTTCTGCTGGTAGCTGAAAACAGCGACCGCATCCTGCCTACTATTTTGTCCAGAACCCAACTGGTGCGCATTCCACCCATAGCCGAGGAAGACCTGGCCGATGCGCTCATCCGCCGCCAGGAGCTAGAACCCACACAGGCACGGCAGATCGCTATGCTCAGTGACGGCAGCTACCTGAAGGCCATGCAACTGAGTGAAGCCAGCGAACATGAACTGATGCAGCCCTTCCGGGAGTGGTTTCTGTTGTGTTTTGAAGGAAATAAACTCAAGCTGATCCAATGGACTTCGGAACACAGCAGCGTAAGCCGGGAAGAACTGAAAGCCTTCTTTACCTATGGTTTGTACGTTTTGCGGAATTGTCTGGTAAGCACTTATCATGAAGCCGGCCTGCGCCTTGCAGATGCCGAAAAAACCTTCATTAAAAAACTGGCCACCCTGCTGAACACACAGCGCATCGAAGCCCTGTACGAGCTGCTTAATAACAGCATTTACTACATTGAACGGAATGCAAACAGCAAGGCATTGCTGATGGATTTGTCCATGCAGGTGCATCATCAGCTCAGGAAAAAATAAGCCTCAATGCCTGATGCTCCGTCAGATTTATTCAATTTTTAAGATTTCTTTCCAAAACAGGCAACCCGATAACATTGGATTGCGACTAAACACTGAATCCCTCCACGGGCTGGCTGCATGAGCACGGAAAAGGAACATGTGGACCGCGAACTCATCCGCCGCTGCCTCGACGGGGATCAACGAGCACAAAAAGAACTTTACGAACACCATTCAGGAAAGATGTACGCTCTGTGCCTTCGATACTGCGACAACCGCGATACAGCAAAAGATATGCTGCAAGAAGGCTTTGTGCGTATTTTCCGATCTCTGGCCAATTTCCGCCATGAGGGCTCTTTTGAAGGATGGATGAAGCGTATCATGGTAAACCAGTGCATCGAGCAATACCGGAAAGAAAAATCCGACCCTTGGTTCAGCGATGTGCAGGAAGCCCATCATATCGGGGTGGACGATAACGCCTTTTCCCGGCTCAGCATGCAGGATCTGATGCGCGCGGTGCAATCGCTGCCCAGAGGCTATCGCACCGTGTTTAACCTATACGCGATTGAGGGCTATACCCATAAAGAAATCGGTGCACAACTGGGCATCAGTGAAAATACCAGCAAGACACAGTTACTGAAGGCGCGCAATATGCTTCGCCGCATGATTACGGCTATGGAGGGCAGCAGCAATGGATAATCAGTTTGACGATTTGTTCCGAAGGAAACTGGAACACGCCGATGTTCCTGCGCCCGAAGGCGTTTGGGAAGCTGTTTCCGGGCAAATAGCCACACAGGCCGTTGCAGGCAGTGCCGGCACAGCGTTAACAGGTCTGATTATGAAAGGCGCTGCCGCGTTGCTCATCGCCGGAGCCTCCTATTTGGCTTACCGAGCCTACATGCCCCAGCCTCCGCAAAAGGAAAAAGCGCCGCAAACTTCCGAAGAAACTCAAAACCAGAGTTCCGCTAAAGCCGAACAGGTAAGAACGCAATTAAGCGAACAACCTGCTTCCATTAATGATATAACCCCGGGTTCAAGGACCCAGCCTTTAGTGCGATCAGAAAATGCTTCCGTGAATGAAGCCGGAATTCCCGCGACACAGAGCACAACGCCTCAGGAAACACTGTTTGCCCTCCCGGAAGCTCCAAAGCAAGATGGCAATACCGGCAATAACCAGGATAATCCCTGTCTGCATGCGCCCATTCCGCGATTGAATTACACTGAAATCGCTCCTTCGGTTTTACAATTACATTGCACGGAACAAACGGCTGCCAAATATGAAGCCGTCTGGTATCTGAATGGTCGAGAAATAGGCAGAGGTAATGACTTGAATTATACGGTAATCAATCAGCGCTCCGTAAAAATCAACCTGAAATATCAGGGCACCAAACTCTGTAATACCGAAACCGGCGACGTAGAAATCACTTTGCAGGGCTGCGACCTGGAGAACAACCTGCTGATTCCCAACGTGTTCACACCCAACGCAGACGGCATCAACGATCCATATCGCGTGTTGATATGCGGAGCTGAGGCATTTCAACTCAGCATTTACGACCGCGCGGGCAGAAGATTTTTTTCCACCTCAGACCCTGAATCCGGCTGGGACGGACGCATCAACGGCAGCCCCGCGCCTGAAGGAATGTACATTGCCAAACTGCGATATCGTTTTTACGGACATTCAGAACAGGAAAAAACAGTCATGTTGTGGTTAAAAGGCGCATCTAATCAGTAAAAAAGCATGGAACGACTATATTTGAAATTTCTACCAAAGAAGAACACATCAACACTTATGAACAGGTATATCAAAACACTTGTATTGTTGTTTGGTACTGCCCTGGCCATTGCTGCTCCTCGGACGGCATCGGCGCAGTGTCAGTTCACTTATGACGGTGCGCTGTGTGAAGGCAACCCCATCCGCTTCTTCGGAAGCCCTGCCGGTACAACCCACAGTTGGGATTTCGGCGGACAGGGAAGCAGCAGCCAGCAAATCACCACATTTGTGTTCAACTCACCGGGTACCTACACGGTGAAGTACCAGACCAACATCGGCGGTAACCCCTGCCAGTCATCACTCAGCCTTCAGATTAAACCAAGGCCAACCATCAACCTCAAACTGGTTAACCAGAAGACACAGTGCTTCGAAGGTAACCAGTTCTGCTTTGTGGACAGCAGTAAGGCTGTACCCGGCAGCACATTGAAAGAGATGCGCATCGTGGTAAGCGACGGTCAGTTGCTGGTGTACAAGTACACTACACAGCCTCCCCGCACCTTCTGCTTCGACTTCAAGGACGACCGCGGAGGCGTGGTTGACCTGACCGTGGAACTGGAAGACGCCAATGGTTGTATCCGTCGTGATACATTCAAAGCGGTGGGTCTGGTTCGTGCGAAGCTGGGTATCCGCTTCACCAGCACCAAGCCCATTAAGTGCGATTCCGCCCAAGCCTGTTTTGATAACCGCTCGAACATTCAGTTGCAGGACATCAAAAAATTCGTGTGGAACTTCGGCGACGGCACCAAAGACAGTACCAACTGGGGTATTCCCCGTTTCTGCAAATGGTTCAAAGGCGAAGGAACCTATACTACTACACTTACTGTAGAATCTAAATTCGGATGTAAGGAAACCTTTACGTTTACGGCGGCAGCGCAGGTTTTTGAAGCCCGGGCCACGATCATTGCCGACAAAGACTCTACCTGTATCACGGATCCGAAAATTACTTTTGGCGTAAAGGGCGGAGCTCCCAACGGGGCAACCGGATTCCTCTGGAACTTCGGAGATCCGCCATCAGGCCCTCGTAACACCGATGATAAAACGTGGACACCCGAACACAACTTCACAGGTCTCGGCCCTTACAGGATTAAGCTGACCTTCAACCACCCTGTGTGCGGTCCGCGTACTTCCTATGATACCATCCTGATCCTCGGTCCTTCTTCTACCATCGAAATTCCATTCGGCAGGATCAAGGAAGAAGAAAAATATCAGTGTATTTCCCGCGATACGGTTCATTTCCCGAACAATTCTTCGTTCTACCACAACGACAAGAAAATGGTGAACGACGACTCCACCTTCTACATTAAAGGTTGGGGTCTTGGACACAACTTCTCTCCCAAACCCGGAGGACAAACTTCTGTAAAGGCCAGCCCTCAGGTGCGCAACCGCGACAATGTAGTTCGCCTGTGGGATTTCGGCGACAACTACGCACCAAGATGTACCACTGATACCAAAGCGAAGAAAAACGTAGGTAAGAACTGCCGCTGGAGCCGCGACTCACTTCCCCAGCACTTCTACACGCCCTGGGAAACCATTCTGCGCGATACCTTCATCAAGCAGAACCGCCCCATGCGCAAGTCGCTGTTCGTAGATGTTGATCGCCGCTGTACCACGGTAAACATTTTCTGGACGCCCAAAGATTCTGCGGAATACCGTAAAATCTTCTACCGCACTGTGCCCCAATGTTTCCAGGTGAAGCTGTTCCATCAGGATACGGCGCATCCTTTCAAGTGTACCAGCGAGAATACCGAACAAATCGCCATCATGCCTCCTTCGGCAAGGCGCCTGAAGAAATCAGCCAATACCATTGAATGTTTGGGCTCACTGAACCCCATGTACGGTGTGACTTTCGAAATTGAAGACACCAAACCAGGCTGTACACCCGGCTTCTTCATGATCAACCTCGATTCTGCGAGCGGACGCAACAACTGGGTAGGCACCGGTGGTATTCCTATGGGCAACAGGCCTCCCGGAATGCCGCACCCCGGCTATCAGATGGGCGGCGCTTATCCGAATAAATACTCAACCTATTACACAGCTTCCATGATTGCGGATCCTTCGGGTTGCGTAACCGTGGGACTGGTAATCGGTAACGGGTTCAAGCCCGGACCCGCACCTCGTCAGAAGCCGGAATGTGTGGATACCGTTTGGTACAACAAATTCCTTTGCTTCCCGCTGCTCGATCCCCGCTTCGATGTGCTGTATCCCAACAAGAATCCTCTGAAGATCTGTAAGAACGACACCATCATCGTACGCACCATCGGCGGCAACAAAACCAAAACCGATGACCTGGCCGATCAGACTTACTCTCTGTACACCGGCAACGCAGGACGCAACTACGACCAATACTATCGCCTGAACCTCACCGAGGAATACAAGCGCTATGTATATCTGGCCGGCAGCAACAAGAAGAAACTGGCCAACTACCTGATTCGTTATTATCAGAAAACCCCTGCCAGCGGTGTTCCTGTAACCCTGTGGCGCGATACTACCCTCACTTCAGTAATCAGCAAGTGGGATACTGCTGCGGATATCACCAAGGCATGGGATCTGTTCAAGCGCGCTGTGGACAGGCTCGGCTTTGACATCTACGAGTTGACCCCGACACAGCTTGCCAAGATGATCTGGAATAACAAAGGAACGCTTGGACAGCCTGCTACCGGCTCACGCGGGTGTATTGATACCGCCGGCTTCGGTGGACTGGTTCGCTATTACGTAGTACCGGACAAATCATCACAACAAATACTGAACTACCGCGATACCAGTATCCGTCCGATGAATACCCATAAAGCAGGAGGTAAAACCTTCGCCAACTCGGTACAGTTTGTTCCCGAACACAACGGTTACTACATTCTTGAATTGCTGCAGCGCAGTAACAACGGCTGTTTCGAGCGTTCATCCAAGCGTGTGGTCGTTGGATTCTACAGCAAAGTGGCCTACAGCGATACCATCCTTTGTGCGGGTACCAAGACCCTGACGGCTGAACCTACCTTCCGCTACTTCTCACTGATCCCTGAATTTGAAGGACTGCTCAATCCCATTGACTACTGGCGCGATGCCAAACGTCAGGCCGACATTGTAAACAATGTGCCTAACCGCGAGCGCATCACCCGCTGGGACTGGGCGAAAGAAGACGACGACAAGAGTAACAGCAACACCATCTTCGGTAACTTCCCTTACGGTGCTACCGGCGTGGGCAATCCTTCCATCCAGATGGGCGGCGGCGCTACCAGCAGCAAATACTATAAAGATTACGGTCTGTTTACCAGCCGCGTAACCACCGGTGACTCTACAGGCTGCCGCGACACCCTCAGCCAAGCTATTTATGTAACCGGCGTTGAGGCGAAATTCGGCCTGAACCTGAGTGTGCCTTCCTGCAAAGGCATTGT
This sequence comes from Bacteroidota bacterium, assembly GCA_018969565.1. Classification (GTDB taxonomy): domain Bacteria; phylum Bacteroidota; class Bacteroidia; order NS11-12g; family UBA955; genus REEB481. The sequence continues at coordinate 7,803 of JAGWYC010000041.1, forward strand.
AGAATTCTTTGACAGCAGCCAGGTATTTGACCCCTGCAAGATGCGTCTGGGTCGCTCCTGCGACCGCATTGTGGAGTGGTACATTAACTGGGGAGACGGCAAACGCAATAACAAGTATAGTGTGTTCAGCGGTGGCTACCCCAGCCGTGTGGCCCACGACTATACCCGCAACGGTGAGTTTACCGTAACCCTGAAAGTGAAGACCGAACTGGGTTGCGAAGACAGCTTCGAACTCAAAATCAAGATTCCCGGACCTATTCCAGTGTTCGAATTCAAAAGCAGCAACCGCATCTGTGTTAATGACAGCGTGAATTTCAGGAACATCAGCGTGAAGCCTTCACCCAACGCAAACTGGCTGTGGCGCTTCGGCGACGGTGAAGTGTTCACCACCACAACTCCTGTTGATGTGGTTCACAAGTACAAGAAGCCTGGTATCTACTACGTATTCCTCGACCAGTTCGACAGTCTGGTAGTACCTCCCTCTATCCGCAGATACTGTCCTGCCACTTATCCCGATACCACTGAAGGCGCACAACCCTTCATGATTGTGGAGGTGTTGCCCAGAAGAGATGTGTTGGGTGAGGTAGAAAAACAGACCATCTGTATTGGTGAACTCAACACCTTCATTGACAAGAGCGATACCATCTACAACAGCTATCTGTGGACCTTCGTGAACACCGACACCAAGCAGACTGATACCATCACCACCGGCAATGACACCCTGCGGAGAAGTTTCTCTACGAAGGGCAAATATTTAGCAATCCTGAGGCCGAACTTCAGGCCCACCTCGCCCTTCCCCTGGTGTTCCAAGCCTGATGATACCCTGCAGTTCACGGTATTGGGAGTAAGCGCCGATTTCACCATCGACAGCAGCAATATCCCAACCTTCTGCTTCGACCGTACACCCTCGGTTGATGCTACCAAGTACCGCTGGGGCTTCTACCACGACAGCGACATCACCCAAACCGGTGGTCCGTTTGTGGAGAACAACAATAGGCCTGACCAGGTAGTATGTAACCAGTACGACAGTGTTGGATGCTGGTACGTGTGTCTCATTGTAGAGAACAACAACGGATGTAAAGACACCGTATGTAAGCTGGTATGCAATACCTTCTTCTCTAAGATTGAGATACCTAACGTATTCACTCCTAACAAGACGAAGGACGGAGTAAACGACGTGTTTGACATTCCAATCAAGGGTCATGAAATGTATGACCTGAAGATTTTCAACCGTTGGGGTCAGCGCATGTTTGCTTCCGAAGACCATAAGATTGACTGGAACGGACGTGTGAACAATACCGGCGCAGAAGCACCGGAAGGCACCTACTACTACGTACTCAGATACCGGTTCAAGAACCAGGAGAAAGAGAAAGAAGTAAGTGGTGTCATTACCCTGATTCGCTGATCAACAAACAGCTCCATACTGCGAAAGCCCTCCACCCGGAGGGCTTTCGTATTTTTGTACCATGGCTTTCTATCAAAGCGGAGATACAATTGTAGCGCTGTCCAGCGCTCAAGGTTCAGGCGCGATTGCCCTGATTCGGCTTTCAGGACCGGAGGCCATCAGTATTGCGGAATCAGTTTTTAGCAAGCCCCTCAGCCAAAAACCCGGAAACAGTGTACAATTCGGCAGCATTAAAGAGGATCAACGCGTGATTGATGAAGTGCTGCTTTCGCTGTTTCGCGCACCTCACAGCTATACCGGCGAGGATTTAGTAGAAATAAGCTGCCACGGTTCAGCCTACATTATCCAGGAGTTGATTGCCCTATTCTGCAAAAGCGGCGCCAGGCAGGCTGAAGCCGGAGAGTTCACCCTGCGTGCGTTTTTGAACGGCAAACTGGATCTTAGCGAGGCGGAGGCCGTGGCCGACCTGATAGCCAGCGACAGCCGAAGCAGTCATGAACTGGCCATGAAGCAGATGCGGGGCGGATACAGCAAGGCTCTGAAAGATCTGAGACAATCGCTCATTGATTATGCCGCCCTGATTGAACTGGAACTCGATTTTTCTGAAGAAGACGTAGAATTCGCCAACAGGGACATGCTCCAAAACCTGCTGAAAGATATCCTGTTAAAAGTAGGCTCGATGCGCGATTCCTTTCATGCCGGAAATGCCCTGAAACAGGGAATACCGGTGGTGATTGCCGGCCGTCCCAACGCCGGGAAAAGTACCCTGCTCAATGCCTTATTGAATGAAGAAAGGGCCATTGTAAGTGATATTGCCGGTACTACCCGGGATACCATAGAAGAGCGCTTTGTGCTGAACGGCACCAGCTTCAGGCTTATTGATACAGCGGGACTGCGCGATAGCAGCGACGCGGTGGAGCGCATCGGCATAGAACGCACCCATCATGAACTGAAGAAAGCCGGTATCGTGCTTTATGTGTTTGACGGAAGCAATACTGACCCGGCCACCTTGCAACAAGACCTCGATTCATTGGAAACAGGCGCCGCCCATGTAATACCCGTGTGCAACAAAACGGACCGCATGGAACAACATCCTAACCTGAAGTTCGGCGCTATTGCCGGAGTGATTGGCGTGGCTGCTGCAAGCGGACATATTCAGCACCTGCTGGAAACATTGAGTTCCATACCCGACACCATTAAGGCAAATCAGGGCAATCTGTTGGTGAGCAACATGAGGCATTATCAGGCACTGGCAAATACAGCAGCGGCGCTGGAATCAGCACTGAGCGGACTTGATTCTGGGTTGGGCGGAGAACTGCTGGCCTTTCACCTGCGGGAAGCCATACGCCATCTGGGTTCCATCACCGGAACCATTGACGCCGACGAGCTACTGGGCTCCATTTTCGGACGTTTTTGTATCGGAAAATGAACCCGCGTACACTTAAAATCCATCGTCCATAAGGCTCTGACTTCTTGATAGATTCGATGTTCACGAACAGCTAGGCTTCTGTTTCCTTGTAAATAGTTGACATACTGAGATCAATTATTTTAACCGTAATCTTGCAATGGAGTTTTAATGCATAGGCAGTTAAGGATTTCAACTGCTGTAGCCGAGGATTCATCATTGAAAAACAATGTGCAAAAAGTTGTTACTTTAATCTAAAAGTAATAATTTCCCTTTCTAATTCCAAATGTTGGCATGAAAAAACTTATACTCAGGGCCGCTTGCCTTGTCCTGTTCGCCACCTCAACACCCATTTTTGCGCAGAATGTGGGCATCAATGAAACCGGTGCACTCCCGGCAAATTCTGCCATGCTCGACGTGAGCGCTACCAACAAAGGGGTTCTGGTACCAAGACTCAGCCGGGCACAGAAGTTTCTGATTCCGGCACCTTCCAACGGCTTGCTCATTTACCAAACCGATGATACGGTGGGCTTCTGGTACTACGAACAAAGCAAGTGGGTGCCGATGATGCGTTCTCTCACCTTTGGCACCGGACTGACCGGCGGATTCATTCAGGGCAAAGGTGCCGTGGATCTAAAGAAAACCGGAGTCATTGCCGGCACATATGGCAAGGTCAATGAGTTTCCTATTGTAAGTATTAATGATTACGGGCAGGTAACCCTGGTGGCCACGCAGAAAATCAC
>JAGWYC010000370.1 GCA_018969565.1 Bacteroidota bacterium
GCCGGCATCCTGGTGGATACGCGCAAGGAAACAGACTACAGCATCGTAAACCCGGCCAAACTGCCCTGGTCCCTGCAAATTGACGTGTGCCAGCGCTGCCATCTGCAAGGGAACAATGTGCTGCGCCCCGGAAAGACCTTCACCGACTTCCGCCCCGGCATGCGCTTGTCTGATGTGTTTGAAGTGTACATGCCCCAACACAAGGGCGGCGACTACTTTGTGATGGCCGGCCATGCCGAGCGCCTGCAGCAGAGCGCCTGCTTCATCAAGAGCAATCAGGGTTCTACGCTGGAACGCTATGACCGCAAGCTGAACTTCACCTGCATCACCTGTCACAATCCCCATGTGTCGGTGCGGCAGACCAATACGGCCCGCTTCAATCAGACCTGCATGAACTGCCATAATACCGGCGCGGGTAAGAAAGGCTGCTCAGAAAAAGAAGCAGTGCTGCAGAAGCAACAGAATAACTGTGTCGCCTGTCACATGCCGCCCAGTGATACCCGCGACATCCCGCATGTAACGGTGCATGATCATTATATCCGCAAACCTTCAGCGAAGCAGCAGGGCAATCCTGTCATCACCGGTCTGTATGCGGTGAACAATCCCAAACCGGAGGCGGCTATGCAGGCCCGTGCCTACATTACCTGGTACGAGAAGTTTGAGCGCAACAAGCTGTATGCGGAAAAGGCGAAGCAATTGGCTGAGAAACAGGATGTCGCTGTGCAGGTTCACTACCTCTACGCCACCGCCCAATACGCTGAATTGCTGCGCAAGGCAGACGGAATGAAAGCGGATGAATGCTCGGACGCCTGGACAGCCTACCGCATTGCTGTGGCGCATGATGAAACAGGAAACCTCTTGCCGGCCTCCGAGTGGTATGGACGTGCAGCAGCGTTGCAACCGGCCCACCTTGACTTTAGTGCTGAATATGCCAAATCCTTGGTTCGGCTGAAGCAATATGCCGATGCCGCCGAAATCCTTGGAAAAATTCTGAAGGAAGACCCACAGCACGAACATGCGCTGGTAGCTATGGCAATGGTAAACCTCGCGCAGAACAAAGCAGCCGAGGCGCGTTCCGGCCTGCTCCGCGCTCTGGCGCTGAATCCGGATAATGTGCAGGCCCTTGAAAACCTGCGGAATCTATATCAGCAGGCCGGAGATCCGGCACGTTCCGCCGACATGCAACAACGCCTGGAATCACTGCGTCAGCGCAAGGCACAGCTTACCAGCCGCGCATCATCGTCCATAGAACCAGGCAGATAACGCCAAGTTCGGCCAGGTCATGCCCGGCATGAATCAGGAACAGCTTCAGTGAACGGCGTTCAAACAGGTAATGTGTTCCATAGCTGGTCATGATGAAGGTGAACCACAGGAAGATGCCAAAGATGCCCAGGGCACCCTTGCCTTCCCCAATCATGTGCGGCACAGCAGGCAGAATCAATGCCAAGCCGTAAGACTTCAGGAAGCCCATTACAAAGGCACCGCCGAAAATCTTACCCATGCCACGACGGAAGTCCGGATGAGTGGGGTCTATACCCGCTTCGCGCATCCAGATATTGCCCAGCGTTTTGGGGTTGTACCAAAGAGTTCCTACCACGAAGGTGGATAGGGTGGCCAATAGAATCGCCAGCCAGTTGGGGTGTAGAAAGTCTATCATAGTTTTCTTCTTAGCAACAGCAAGTTACAAAAAAGAAGTACGATTCACATCTCAACCCTCCATCCGGATCTTCCGGTTATCCTGCACATACAACACCGTCAGCGCGGCGCAGAGCATCAGGAAACCCGCAATCACCAG
>JAGWYC010000371.1 GCA_018969565.1 Bacteroidota bacterium
CACCCGTGCTGTTTTTACGGCCCGTGATCTGGTAAATCGTCCATCAAATTATCAGACAGCACGCGAATTGGGCGATTCGGCTAATGAGATCGGAGCAAAGTATGGTTTTTCAGTTGATGTATGGAATCTTTCGCGCATCCGCGCGCAGAAATTCGGTGGTCTGTTGGCCGTAAACCGCGGCAGCAAGCAGGAGCCTGCCTTTATTGTGATGGAGTATAAACCGACTAAGGCAGTTAATAAGAAACCTATTGCCTTGGTAGGGAAGGGCGTGGTGTTTGATACCGGCGGTTTAAGTCTGAAGCCCACTCCACAAAGCATGGACTACATGAAGTGTGATATGGCGGGTGCCGCTGTGGTCATTGGGGTATTTCAAGCCGCCGCTGCGCTGAAGTTGCCGGTCCATCTCGTCGGTCTGATTCCAGCTACCGATAATCGTCCGGGTGAAGAAGCGATTTGTCCGGGTGACATCATTGATACACATAAAGGATTGACGGTAGAGGTGTTAAATACCGATGCTGAAGGTCGCCTGATTCTGGCAGATGCTTTGAGTTATGCCAGCCGTTATAAACCCGAATTGTTGGTAGATTTTGCTACATTGACCGGTGCGGCAGCCCGTGCACTGGGTTCCTATGGCAGTGCCTTAATGGGAAACGCCAACAAAGAAGTGAAAAGTACTTTGAAGCAATGCGGAGACGAGGTGTATGAACGTCTGGCTGAATTGCCCCTTTGGGAGGAATATGCAGATGAAATGAAAGGAGACATCAGCGATCTGAAGAATTTAGGGAAGGCCGAGGGTGGCGCTCAGACGGCTGCTATGTTCCTCCGCAATTTTACAGATTACCCCTGGTTGCATCTGGATATCGCCGGGACTGCATTCAGTCATAGCGCTTCTTCCTACATCACCAAGGGCGGAACAGGCGTAGGTGTCCGTTTGATGGTATCATATTTAAGAAAAAGAACAGAACATGGAGCATAACATGATTCGTATAGGAATTACCCAGGGAGATCCCAATGGTATCGGGATGGAGTTGATTCAGAAAGCCTGTACCCAGGAGTCGTTGATGAAGCACATTGTTCCGGTGCTATATGCCTCGCCGAGAAGCTACGTGTATTACAAGAAGTTGCTGTCAGGATTGGAATTTCAGGCACCCTTATATCATTTGGTTCAAACGGTGGATGAGGCCCAGCCCGGAAGATTAAACCTGATGGTAAGCAGCGATCAGCCGCTGGATATTGAGCCGGGTAAGCCCAATGCACTTGCGGGTGCTGAAGCGCTGGCTTCCCTGAACGCATGTTTGCAGGATGCTTCCGCAGGAAAATTAGATGCCATCGTTACGGCACCATTGGATAAATCCACAGTGGCGGCTAATGAACCCGGTTTTACCGGACATACAGGATATATCGCAAGAGCATTGGGTGTTGAACTGCATGCCATGATGCTGGTGAGCGACAATTTAAGGGTTGCCCTGGCTACGGAACATGTACCCCTGTCTGCAGTAAGCAGTGCATTGAGTCGGGAGCAATTGCTGGCGCGAATCAGGCTGATACACCAGTCCCTCCGGCGTGATTTTGCCGTTGGACGGCCCAAAATAGCCGTATTGGGGCTCAATCCACACGCCGGTGATTCCGGTTTGATTGGAAGGGAAGAGGCGGACATTATAAAGCCTGCTGTGGCTGATGCGCTTGCCCAGGATATGCTGGTTTATGGCCCATACCCGGCCGATGCTTTTTTCGGTTCTGGAAATTACCGGAATTTTGATGCCATTCTCGCCATGTACCACGATC
>JAGWYC010000372.1 GCA_018969565.1 Bacteroidota bacterium
TCCCTTTAAAGACCTAACGACAGGTAAGGAAACCTACGGAGCCGGACGCTACCTTGAAGCGATGAAGGAGCCCGGTGACTCAGTATGGCTGGATTTTAACCTTTGCTATCAACCATACTGCGCCTACAATCCGGAGTATAGTTGTCCGCTGGTTCCTGTCGCGAATACCCTTTCCATAGCAGTCCCCGCAGGCGAAAAAACAAAAGGCGCCCATTAACTGCTCTTCAAATTCCGCTAATGTAAGTGCGCAGATAATATCCTTACCCGGCAAACTCACGGACCGTATTTTAACCTACTTAATAATCGCCTGGGTGTTGACAAAGGCACGCCGGGCGCGAGCGTGTTTATCTCCACGTCGTTTTTACGGGCTTTAGCAAGGCTTCCCGCCAGAATTCATATAGCATCAACAACCAGCAAAGGCTCACGGGCAGCGCTTTCACGGCGTAAGGCCAGATGATTTCACGTCGTACAAAAGCCGGAAACAAATCGGTGGAGCTCAGTGAGCTGAACACGAGCACGAGCAGCAAGAGCGCCCGGTATGCGTATGGCAGGGGTTCTGTTCTTCCAAACGCCCAGATGCCGATACCGCTGATGGCCAGGATATAGGTTGCGCTTTCGGATGCATTACTGAAGATGACCACGCTTACCAGAACCATACCCAGCAAGGTATAGCGTGTTTGCAGGCTCATGGGCCGGAACAGGAAGCGCAGCATGGGGATGCCCATCAGCAGGGCGGCGGGAGCCAGCATCCACAGGTCGCGGAAGTTGCTGAAGCCGAACATCCTGCGCATCAAGCCCGGAGCGCTGATATCCTGGCTCAGGTCGGTGTCGTTCAGGTTCAGGTTCTTGCTGTGCTTGAGCTGCAGCGATTCGTACCAGTCGTAATAAGTCTGCACCAGAAACTCAGGGGTGGTAAACAGCAGCGGCGCCAGCGCCCATACCAGCAGCCAAAATACAAAGGATAGCAGGAAGCGGAGTCGGTTTTTGGAGAAGAGCAGGAAGGCCAGCCCAACGATGCCGTACAGCTTCACCAGAAAGCCCAGGGCAATGAGCATGGTGGCCCGGAATTCCCGGCCTTCGTGTACCCATACCCACGACAGCATGAACCAGGCAGTCAACATGGGATTGAACTGCACATTGCTCAGGCTGGTGCTCATTTCTACCAGGGAAAAGGCCAGTACCAGGTTTTGCTGCACGGTACTGAGCGGCAGTCGGCGCACGGCATAAAGCAGGATGGCGGCGTTGGCCAGGCACCACAGGAAGCAGCCCAGCAGCGGGTGCAGCATGGCGAAGGGCGCAATTACCACGCTGAAGCTGGGCCCGTAATGGTTGGCGTCATCGTATTCCCACCAGAAATCCCAGAAGATGTTCTGCCTGTTGGCCAAGTGTCTGATGATGCCTTCAAACAGCAAGTAATTGTTCATGCCCCAGCGCCCGGCGGAGATGCGGATGCAGGCCAGCACCACCGCCACCGCCAGCCACAGCAGGCTCATGGTCCGTATGCGTATGCCGCCGATGCGGGTTTCTCCCTGTATAATGCGGTTGAGTTGCTGCATAGACAATCAGCGTCGGCTGGTTTTGGCGGAAATCAGGTTAGTTCTTGCTCCAGGTGCTGTCTTCCTTGCCGTCTTTGATGCTGAAGCCGGCGGCGCTTAGGCGGTCGCGGATGGCATCGCTGAGGGCGAAGTTATTTTCGGCCTTGGCCTGGGCGCGCAAGTCCAGTAAAACCTGCATCACGGAGTCCAATGCGCCGCTGTCGGCAGCCTGTTCTTCTTTCACCCC
>JAGWYC010000373.1 GCA_018969565.1 Bacteroidota bacterium
TACGCCCTCGGCTTCCTGCAAAACACCCTGAACATCGGCCTGGCCGATTCCGGAACGCTGGTCATGTGGGCATTGCTGGCTGCCACCCCCTTCTTTATTTTCTTCGGATGGCTCTCTGACCGAATCGGCAGAAAGTGGATCATGCTGGGCGGCATGCTGTTGGCAGTGTTCAGCTACCGGCCCATCTACAAAGCCATGTACCATGCCGGAACCCTGCAACAGGCGAAAGTACTGCACACAGACACCCTGCACACAGGCAACGCAGAAACTTATACCCTCAACACCCGCTATAACGAAGGCAGCACTTTGCTTCTGGATATCAAGGACAAGGAAATCACCAAAAAGCAACTGAAACCCGGCAAAACCCTGACATGGACGCTTGGTCTGCTCATTTTCTTTCAGGTATTCCTGGTTACGATGGTCTATGGCCCGATTGCCGCCTTTCTGGTAGAATTGTTTCCGGTGCAGGTGCGCTACACGTCCATGTCATTACCTTACCACGTAGGCAATGGCATCTTCGGAGGATTGCTGCCTGTGATTGCCACCTTCCTGAGCAACAAGGCCGCCATGGCCAATCAGGCTGCTTTGGCGCAGGGAAAAAGTCTTCCCCATGAACATCCCTATCTGGAAGGCTTGTGGTATCCCTTGATTGTGGCGGCGGTATGCTTTGTGATTGGTTTACTATACATCCGTGATCGCGGCGCGCGACCTTCACCGGCATGGTTGAACCACATCCGCGCCTACGCCGGAATCCTGTGGATGGCCCTGGGCATCCTGGCCGGCTGGTACCTGATTGCGGTGCAGGCGTTGCCCAAATTCCGTTCAGACATTCCCGAAGACCTGATTCCCGCTATCATTTACACCTTCATTCTCGCGCCCATCATCAGCGGAGGCCTGTTCAGTTTTGGCTGGCTGGCGCTAAACCGCGAATACGAAAAAACCGACTAAACCCTGCCGCGGCGAATCTTTTAGGGATTCAAAACTAAATTCGCCCCATGCGGCAAGCATTTCGTACCCTGCTGAGTTGCGCAGCCTTGGCTGTCTGCGGCGCCATCACCCTTTCGTTCCGTACCGACGAAGGCATGTATCCCCTCAGCGCCCTGCAGGTCGTGGATCTGGCCAAAGCCGGACTACGTATTCCCAAAGAGGCCATCTTTAACCCCAACGGTGTGAGCTTGACCAATGCGCTGGTGCGCCTGGGTGGCTGCACCGGCTCCTTTGTATCAGATGAAGGCCTGGTCATCACCAACCACCACTGCGTGGAAGGAGCCGTGAGCCGGGTAAACATCAACTACATCGAACAGGGTTTTACTGCTAAAAACCGCGGCGAAGAAATCCCGGTGAACATCCCCTGCCGCATCACCATGAGTTACCAGGACGTGAGCGAACAGGTGCTGGAAGGCATCAGCAACGACATGGACCCGGCGGAGCGCAGCAAGACCATCGGCGAGCATATCAAACGCATTCTGGAGGCAGACAAGAAGAACAACCCCGGCCTGAGCATCGAAATTTCTGAAATGTTCACCGGCCGCAGCTACACCCTATTCCGTTACATGACCCTGCAGGATACCCGCCTGGTGTACGTACCTCCGGTGAACATCGGTCAGTTCGGCGATGAAACCGACAATTGGGTATGGCCACGCCACAACGCCGACTTCAGCATCGTGCGCGCCTATGTCAGCCCCGACGGAAAGCCTGCGGCTTACAGCCCCGACAATGTGCCCTTCAAGCCGGCAAAACACCTGAAAATCAACGCCAAAGGCACCAAAGAAGGCGATTT
>JAGWYC010000374.1 GCA_018969565.1 Bacteroidota bacterium
ATCAGCGTACGCCCGATTTCGACAAAAAAAACAGGGTGTTTAACCCTGTTTCCTGAATCCATGCTGTATTTGGCGATTCGCTTATAAAGAACGAACGGCCATGGCCAGTTCATCATAGCTCTGCCTGCCCAGCAGTGAACGCAAAACCTGTCCTTTCCTGAAGAAGCTCACCGTGGGGTAGCCGCTCACCTGATAACGGGTGGCAAGGTCGGGATAGGCTTCGCAATCCACCTTAATCACAATCACTTTATCGGCCATCTCGTGCTTGATGCGTTCAATATCCGGTGCCATCAGTTTGCAGGGACCGCACCAGGTGGTGAAGAAGTCCACCAGAACCAGCTTTTCGCCATTAATGGCTTCATCAAACTCAGCAGCACTGTATTCACGCGCTTTTGGTTTTGCATTGGCCACAGGTTTACCTGAACCTTCCCAGGCAATCATGCCACCTTTTAGGTCCACCACATTTTTATATCCTTTCTGACGCAGCAGTTCAGCAGCAGATTCGCTGCGCCCGCCTGCGGCGCAGTAAACGAAAATGGTTTTGTTCTTATCCAGAGTTCCTGCAAGGCTGTCAAAATTCGCGGAGCGGAAATCCATATTTACGGCTCCGGCAATGGCACCTTGGGTAAATTCCTCAGGGGTGCGCACATCAACCAATACACCGCTGCCTGAAGCATTTGCTTCGGTCCATTTTTTCTGGAATTGCTCCGGATCAAGTTTCTGCTGACCTTGTACCTGATTGCATGCTGCAATGGCAAACAAAGCACTTGCAGCCAATGACCAAAATCCTGTAGTTCTTGCGTTCATTATTGCAAATTTAAATGCACTTTCGCAGATAGATACCAACTTAAGTCACACGAAACTTGACGTTTATGGAATTATGGCCATGAATTTTTCTGTTCTGCATAGATTAAATGAATGCAGTCGGCAATCGTTTTGGTTCTGGCTTGTGTGGCTGTTGCTGACCGGCTTGCTCGGCGTTTATTCCCGATTGACGCTGCCTCCTCAGGGAATACACCAGGGGGCGCAATGCGATCGTGCTTCGTTTGCATGGAACTTTGCCTACACGGATGGCAACATCCTAAGGCCCCACATACAGGAAACCCGTTTTGGCAATGGCCTCGTTGCCGGTGAATTTCCATTGGTGCCCTATACGGTATCATTGTGTTACCGGGCCTTCGGCTTTCACAATTTCTGGTTTCGCAGTGTCAACTGGCTGCTGCTTTCTCTGGGCGTGTGGTGCGCCTTTCTCATTACGGGCTTTTTCATCAATAATCTGTTGCATCGGCTTTCGATCATGGTCATTTGGGTATTGTCGCCCATACTGCTGTTTTACGGGCCATCGTTCCTGTCTGATACTTCCGGCCTTGCCTTTTCCCTGATGTCTTGGTATTTCCTGTTGCGTTGGCGTTTCAGGATGCGTCCGGCAGATTTGGTCGCAGGCATTTTACTCCTGGGCTTAGCCGGCCTGGTGAAAATTACATTCAGCGCCGGTTTGTTTCCCGCAGCACTGCTCGTATTCCTGCAACTGAGGGGTCATGATACCGGTCTGAGGAAATGGATTTTACCCGGTGCAGTGTTGCTGTTGTCTGCAATTTCCATTTTATCCTGGTATCGTTATGCAGCGGCGCTGAACGCTGCAACCGGTAATGTGCATTTCCTGCTCAATGCCAAGCCAGCAGGCAGCCTGTTGGAGGCGCGTGAACTGAGTGTGAGCATTTTCCGCAACTGGTTGGAGCAGTTTTATCCGGGACCTTTCGTGTTTTCCATCCTGATT
>JAGWYC010000375.1 GCA_018969565.1 Bacteroidota bacterium
GGCGCAGCTTCATCAGCAGTGAAGAACCGCTGCGAACTTCATCAAGGGTATGTGTGAATGTATAGGCATCGGTTTGCCCGCCAAAGCGTTCCCCGAGCCATTCCTTCCCCGAAATACTCAGATTGTATTGATCCGATTCGTGGAACAGCATGGCGGCAGCCGAAGCGGAAACCGAATCCGGTAAAATGGCATCACCGGCGTCGAGGGTGCTGATACGCAAGCCCGGTTTGCCGCCAAAAGTCAGAAACACGTGAGATACTTCTTCATATAGGTGCTGCACATGTTCATAGCGACCTGCGGCAGGCTTGTAACGCCAGATATGAGGACCGGTGGCGAAGAAAAAAATCTGATCCGATTCATCCAGAACACCATCCGATTCGCCATTAATCAGAATGGGAAGTTCCGGAGGGTCATTGCTCACGGCTGCCGCCGGTAGTTCGTCCAGCATGCCGCCCTGATGACCGTGAATCCTGATGGTTCTCGGATCCAGTCCGGCAAGATTGATACCCATGCTGCGCAGATCCGCAGCGGTAATCCTGTAAACCCCGGTAGTGCTGACACGCAATTGATACCATTTGCCTTGCGAAAACATACTCTGAGCACCTGCCGAAGGCAGCAACATGAGCAACATCAAGGGGGCACAAATACGGCGAAACATGGTTTTCTGCTGAGATGGAAACAATTTATCCTCCAAATATCCGTTAAAGGAAACGCAATCCGCTCATGTTTGTTGTCGGATAAAAGATTTTAAAGACAAAGAAAAACAGGATGCGTAAAAACACAAATTGTTGTACTTTTGTCCATTAGCAGAAAAATCATCTATGATGAGAACCTATACCAGAAGCGCTCTTTTTATGGTCGGCCTGTTGCTTGCCGGCTCGCTCAAGGCTCAGGATCCTGAACTTTCACAGTTTTACGCCGCACCCATGTACACCAATCCCGCCATGGCCGGTTCTGCCTTTTGTCAGGCCGGTGCCGCCGGAAGGGTCGCGCTGAACTACAGGAACCAGTGGCCTTCTCTACCGGGTACGTTCCGTTCATTTGCCGCATCCTGGGATCAACATATCCCTGATCTCGGCGGCGGACTAGGCATCATGGCCTTCCGTGATGTAGCCGGAACAGGCTTGCTGACAACCACCAGCTTCAGCGGCGTATATTCCTACATGCTGGCGGTGAATAAGAAAATGTATATGCGCTTTGGCCTTCAGGCTACCTTTACCGATAAGCGTATTGATGTGACCAAACTGCGCTTCTCCGACCAGATTGACCCTACCCAGGGCTTCGTCCGGAATACCAATGAGCAATTCCCGACTACTTCCGTGGGCTTCCCCAACTTTGCCGCAGGATGGATGATGTACACCTCTAAATTCTACCTGGGCGTTGCGGCGCACAATATTGTGGAACCAAACCAATCCTTCTTCAAGAACCCTGACGGTAAGCTTCCGCGTCGCTATACCTTGCATTCTGGCGCCATGATTCCGTTGGGACCCAGCAGAAGAGACCCCAATGGTTTCTTTTCACCCAACGTGCTGTTCATGATGCAACAGAACTTCTCCCAGATGAACCTAGGTTTCTACATGACCAGGGGCCCTCTGGTGAGCGGTTTGTGGTTCCGCCAAACCTTCGGAAATTACGGAACCTCTGACGCTATTATGGCGCTGATCGGCTTCCGCAAAGACCGTTTCAAATTCGGTTACTCCTTTGATATTACGGTGAGCGACGGAAATAGCGCAATTCCCTATTCCCACGAAGTAAGTGCCATTATAGAATGGTGCGT
>JAGWYC010000376.1 GCA_018969565.1 Bacteroidota bacterium
AATCCTTAAAGTACAAAGGCCATGTATGATTTGACTGAATTCTGTCGAGCAGAAATACGCCTTAAGAAGTGGAAAGAACATTAATCAATCCAAGGCATAAGAAGTTGGTGCAGGCATATCATTTACCTGCACCAACGAAATCTATTATTCACCGGCCTGAACGGGCAAACCTTCGCCACCGGCGAGTTTGGCTTTTATTTTAGCCTCAATCTGATCGGCCAATTCAGGATTATCCTGCAACAATTCCTTCACGGAATCACGCCCCTGTCCCAGCTTCGTGGTATCGTAGCTGAACCATGAACCGCTTTTCTGAACAATACCGGCCTCTACAGCCAAATCAAGGATTTCACCGCAGCGACTGATACCCAGACCATACATGATGTCAAATTCGACTACCCGGAACGGCGGTGCTACCTTATTCTTGACCACTTTCACTTTGGTGCGGTTACCCACTACTTCTTCCCCATCTTTAATTTGTCCGATACGACGAATGTCCAGACGAATGGAAGCATAGAATTTCAGTGCATTACCACCGGTAGTTGTTTCCGGGTTGCCAAACATCACCCCGATTTTTTCCCTGAGTTGGTTGATAAAGATGCAGATACAACCTGTTTTGCTGATGGTACCTGTGAGTTTGCGCAAGGCCTGACTCATCAATCGCGCGTGCAGCCCCACCTTACTGTCTCCCATATCACCTTCTATTTCAGCTCTGGGTACCAGCGCTGCCACAGAATCTACCACTACAACGTCAATGGCTCCGGAGCGAATCAGGTTATCGGTAATTTCCAAGGCCTGTTCACCGTCATCAGGTTGAGCGATTAAGAGATTATTGGTATCTATACCCAACTTCTCGGCATAAAATTTATCAAACGCATGTTCTGCATCAATAAAGGCGCAAATGCCACCCTTCTTCTGGGCTTCGGCAATGGTATGCAGCGCAATGGTTGTTTTACCGGATGATTCAGGGCCATAAATTTCTATAATCCTACCCCTGGGAAAACCACCAACACCCAAAGCTAAGTCGAGTCCCAGCGAACCGGTGGACACCGCGTCAACCTGAACGGTACGGGTTTCGTCCATTTTCATTACAACCCCTTTCCCATACTGCTTTTCCAGCCGGTCAATGGTCAACTTAAGGGCCTTCAGTTTTTCCTGTGCATCACTCATTTGATTATTTTTTTATCAATCGAATTATGCCAAATTTAACAAAAGGAAGTTTGCTGTCAAGTAAAAAGTTTAAAAAATGAACAGATAAACGTTTTAAACATTTAAAAACGACTGCGCACTTTGGCAGTTAGAAATAAAGTATCAAACTCGCCCTATGGAACAACTAATGAAGCGCGATCATTCACCTATAAGCACCTGGGCCGAGGATGACAGGCCAAGGGAAAAGTTACTGAACAAGGGAAAATCCGCACTGAGCGATGCCGAGTTGCTGGCCATTTTAATCGGGAATGGGACCAGGAATAAAAGTGCCGTGGATTTAGGTCGGGAATTGCTGGCGCGCTGCGGGCATGATTTGGGAAATCTGGCGCGATGCAGCATTAAGGATTTGTGCGCTGTTGATGGTATCGGCACAGCCAAGGCTACCTCTGTGGTAGCAGCGCTGGAACTGGCCGCCCGGAAAAAAACGCCCAAACAGGAATCCATTCAAATCAGCGGAAGTAATGACGCCTATCAGGCCATCCATGCGCGCCTGGAAGACTTGCGTTACGAGGAATTCTGGATCATGAATCTGAACCAGGTTAACCGTATTGTGGGTATTCATCGCGTA
>JAGWYC010000042.1 GCA_018969565.1 Bacteroidota bacterium
CCCCTGCCCTTACAACAGACCCTTTATCAGGTCGTCGGCGCTGAGTCCTTCGGCTTCTGCGCGATAATTGCGCACGATGCGATGGCGCAGCACATTCAGGGCCACAGCGCGCACATCTTCTTCATCGGGGGCGTATTTGCCGTTGGCCAGCGCGTGGCATTTGGCGCCAAGCACTAAAAACTGACCTGCACGGGGACCTGCGCCGTAGCTCACAAACTCGCGGATGCGGGCATTGCTGTGCGCGGAGTCCGGGCGGGTGGCGCTCACCAGCTTCACGGCGTATTCCAGCACGTGGTCGGTGATGGGCACGCGGCGCACCAGTTGCTGGAAGGCGATGATGTCGCGGTCGTTCAGCACGGGCTGTGCCTGTTGCTGCGCATCGCCGGTGGTATTGCGGATTACGCGCACCTCGTCATCAAAACTGGGATAGCCGAGGCTGATGTTAAACATGAAACGGTCTAATTGTGCTTCGGGCAGCGGATAGGTGCCTTCCTGCTCGATGGGGTTCTGGGTGGCCAGTACGAAGAAAGGATCGGGCAGGCGGTGCATCTTACCGGAAACGGTCACATTGTGTTCCTGCATGGCTTCCAGCAGGGCGGCTTGTGTTTTTGGAGAAGTTCTGTTGATTTCGTCCGCCAGCACGATGTTGGCGAACACAGGACCGCGCTCAAAGCGGAATTGGCGGGCTTCATCCAGAATTTCGTGCCCGGTAATGTCGCCCGGCATCAGGTCAGGGGTGAACTGAATGCGGCTGAAGCTGAGGTCCAGCGACTGAGCCACGGTTTTCACCAGCAGTGTTTTCGCCAGCCCGGGAACACCCACCAGCAACACGTGCCCGTTACAGAAGATGGCGCTGAGCACCCCTTCCACCACGGCTTCCTGACCAATAATTACCTTACCTGTTTCTGCCTTCAGTCGCTGGAACGTTTCCCGGAAACGCTCCGCCAGTTGCACATCGTCGTTCATTATTGGTTGCTGTTGTTGCGGGTCCATTCAGCTACAGAAGGACAATTTTCAAAGTCCTTGCTGATGCTGATATAAGTTTTGAGTCGGGTTTTGCGCACCCAGGCATTCAGGGCATCATCCTTTTTCTGTTGCAGTGCAGCCTGCTGGATTTTGGGATAATCTTGTATCGTGTTGGCTGTATGCGGTTTGGTTTCCGATTTCAGGTACACCAACCGATAGGCGCGTGCGCCGTCAGGGAATACGGTTAATTGAGGTTCACCGTAGGTTCCCGGAGGCATACCCTGAATCATCTTCACCAGATCTTTCTCCAGCGCGTCCACGGCTACCTTTTGCACACCGGTATTTTCGTCAGAGTAGAAGCCACATTCTCCCTTCCTGCCTGATTCCTGGTCGCCGAAACGCTTCACGGCATTGCACCAGGTGATGCTGTCTGTCATGAGCAGGCTGTAGGCGCTGTCCACCCTTCGTTTAGCCTGAAGCAGGTCTTCGGAAGTGATTTGCGGACGAATCAGGATATGGCGGCAGATAATGCGCTCTCCACGGCGGCTGATGAGCTTAATCACGTGATAACCATAAGGGCTTTCAATCACCTTGCTGATGCTGTCGGCTTTAAGACGAAAGGCGGCGCGTTCGAATTCAGGAACCATATCACCCCTGCCAAACTCGGGCAGCAAGCCGCCCTGCAAGGCCGAGCCGGGATCTTCGCTGTAGGCAGAAGCGAGCTTATCGAATGATGCGCCTCTGAGAATTCGGTTTCGCAGGTCTTCCGCTTTTTCTTTGGCATAGGCCTTTGCTTCCGCAGAAACCTTAGGCACTACAATCAGTTCCGCCACTTCCACTTCGGCGCCAATCAGCGGCAGGCTGTCGCGGGGAATGGATTCGTAATATTCCTGTACCTCGCGAGGGCTTATTTTCACGTTTTCAAGCACCTTGTTCTCCATGTCACGGGAGAGCATCTGCTCTTTCACCCGCGGACGGATATCGCGTTTGTATTCGGAAAGCGATTTCCCCAGAAACTCTTCCAACTTGCGCTCGCTGCCCAACTGCCGTGCGTAATAGCGCAGCTTGTTTTCAATTTCAGCATCTACGCGGTTTTCATCCACGGGCAGACTGTCCAGTTCGGCCTGGTTCATCAGCAGCTTGCGGATGAGCAATTGCTCGAACACAAAACATTCTCCATCTCTGCCGGGACCGGTTTGCTTACTTACCTGGTCGTATTCGGTGAGGTAGTCGCTGTAGGTGATGATTTTTTCGCCCACCACTGCCAGGATGCCGTCCACATAACGCTCTTTCTGAGCCTGAAGGGTTCCGAGGCTCAGCAGGATCAGCAAGGCAGACAAGATGGGCTTCATGCGCATAAAACGGTTCAGTCGCGGAGTATGTTACCGGGTGAGGCGTGCTTTCAACTGCTCGTAAACGGGCTCATTCACCTTCACCGGATAGCGCTGTGCCACTTCATCCACCCAGGCGTCTTCCAGAACCACCTGATAATCGCTGATTACCGGACCACGGGTTTCGTCAAGCGCCTTAGGACCGGCGGGAAGAAACTGATGGATACGCATCAACAGCCACTGGTCGTTTCCACGCTTGCCCATTACCCAGGTGTAGTTCTTCTTACTTTGATATTTCTTACCTGCGGCGAACAGTTCATTGACAAAGGCGTTGCTGTCTTTCCATTCAAACTTGCCGTCCTGGATGCTCAGGTTGAGCAGACTTTCTTTGGTATGGTAGCGATAAATGGAATCGTCGCTGATTTTCTTTTTGATCATTTTGGCCACCGACTTCATGATGGCTTCAGTACGCGCGTTATAAATGGTCACCTGATAGCGATCATTCCAGGAATAGCGGGATGCATTGGCCTTGTAGAACGCTTCAAGTCCTGCGGTATCGCGGATGGCTTTATTCCAGACTTTTTCCTGAGCCAGGTTGAACAGTAGGATGCCCTCGCGGTATTCCTGGTACAGGGCGGCGAACTCGGGGTACTTTTCATTCAGATGGCGATCCAGATAGTCAATACAACTGGCGTCCACCCAGTTTTTGTAGTAGGTATTCACCACATTGGAAACCTGCTTCAGCTTGGAGGGGCGCTGCATGGCCACCAGGAATCCGGCAAAACGGTCAGCGCTGAACACTTCATTACCCAAGTTAAACAAAGGCAGGCTGTACACCGGACCGGAGCCCTTCAGGTACATGGCTTTCAGGAGGCTGGAATCCAGCGTGGCGGTGAATTTTTTCAGGTTCTCAGGATTCTCTTTAAATCCGTATTCCTGCTTGATTTTGGCAATCATGGCCTGAGTGCTCTTGTAGGAGCGGCTGTCGCTGGAGATGTTCTGTTTCAGCACCGGCTTCATTTCTTCATAGGAAGGAAGCGGCTTCAGGTCAAGGCGTTTCAGGATATGGAATCCGTAGGGAGTGCGGAAGGGCGCACAAACGTCGCCGTTGTTTTTGAGGGTGAAGGCGGCCTCGGTGAATTCCGGGGTGAGTTCGCCATTCAGGTGGGCGGTGGCATAGAAGTAATCCATCTCGCCATTCATGGACTTGGTGGAATAGTCTTCGCTCCAGCGGGCTACCATATCTTCGAAGGAAGCGCCCTTGCGGATTTCTGCATAGATTTCATCTGCTTTGGCCTTTTTCTGCTGCAGTTCATCGCCGTTGGCATTGGGAGAAAGACGCAGCATCAGGTGGGCCACCTTCATTTCGCCGGCATTCGGGCGACGGTCAATCACTTTCAGGATATGATAACCATAGCTGGTGCGGAACACCTTGCTGATTTGACCTGCGGGTGTGTTGAAAGCCACGGTTTCATATGGGTAAACGAACTGGAAGGCGGTGAAGTAACCCAATGCGCCGCGGTTCTCTTTAGCGCTGGGGTCTTCGCTCTTTTCGAATGCGATGTCGTTGAACTTCTCAGGGTTTTTAGCCAGTTCAGCGGCGATGGCCTGAATTTTATTCCAGGCTTTCAGGGTGTCTTCGGGTAAGTCATCCTGGCGGGAAAGAATGAGGATATGGGCCGTGCTCACTTCCCATTTCATGCGCTCATAGCCTTCCTTCATGAGCTGATCGGTGACTTCACGGTCGCTGAGATAAGGCTTAGCCAACTGGCGACGGTAGCCGTTCAGTTCCTGGATGAACTGCGGAACCGTATCCAGTTTCAGGTCATAAGCATCCTGTACTTTCAGTTTGAAGCGCTGGTACAGGCGGAGATAATCATCCACTTCAGCGGCATTCGGTTTCTGGTTGCTGAGGTCTTTGTTCTTCAGGAAGCCTCTTTCAAATTCATCCACAGTAACCGTGTTCTTACCAAAGGTGAATAAGGTTTCGTTCGGATTCTGAGCCTGAACAGCCTGCATGCCGAGCAGCATCAGGGTGATTGCAGAGATATATACTTTCATATACAGTAGGCAAAGATAAGTAAAAGGCTTGCGGGGCTGCTTAGGGCAACAAACGCCCGTACATACGACCGAAGGGAATGGATTCGCGCACGTGTTTCAGCTTGCAAACCCAGGTTACCAGACGCTCGAGGCCCAGGCCAAAGCCGCTGTGGGGCACGCTGCCGAAGCGGCGCAGGTCGAGGTACCATTCAAAGGCTTCCATGGGCAGTTGGTGTTCTACAATTTTCTCTTGAAGCAGATGCAGGTCTGTTTCACGCTCGCCGCCGCCCACAATTTCGCCGTAGCCTTCGGGTGCCAGCACATCTACGCCACGGGCCTTGGACGGATCCTGGGCACTGCGCTTCAGGTAGAAGGCCTTTACCTCGTGTGGCCAGTCGTACACCATCACCGGCACATCAAACAAGCGGGTGAGCACGGTTTCGTCGCTGCCGCCAAAGTCGTTGCCATAGCGGAAGTTCTCGGCGCTTTCAATCCACTGCGGGATGTTGCGGAGGTCTTCCTCCAGGTCACGCAGTTCGTTGCGCAGTTCCTGAATTTTATTCTGATGGAAGCCTATTTCGCCTTTCTTCATGCCGGGCGTGGCAATTTTGGCTTCGCGTTCTTCAATATCTTTTAATACCGCATCGTGGCGTTCCTGCGTTTCCTTCCAAGCCTGGCGCAGAGAGGTGATGCTGTTCACACCGTTTACGTCCTGCTCGCCGCGGATGATGCGCACTGCTTCATCGTAAGTCATACGGGGGAAGGGTTTCAGGCTGCTTTCCAGGATGGCAGTATCGCGGCCAATCAGATCCAGTTCAGCCTTGTTGGTGTTGAGTACCTCGCGGATAACGGTATGCAGCATGCCTTCAATCACATCCATATTCTGGAAGATGTCGTAGAAAGCCATCTCAGGTTCAATCATCCAGAACTCGCTCAGGTGGCGGCGGGTTTTGCTCTTTTCTGCGCGGAAGGTGGGGCCGAAGGTATAAATACGTCCGAAAGCCATAGCCATAGCTTCCCCGTAAAGTTGTCCGCTCTGGCTGAGATAAGCAGGATCGCCGTAGAAATCTGTTTCAAATAGGTTGCTGGTTCCTTCACAGGCATTGCCGGTAAAGATGGGCGCGTCCATCTGCAGAAAACCCTGCTCCTGGAAGAACTTATGGATGCTGTAGATAATGGTGTTGCGGATGCGCATGATGGCCCACTGTCTGCTGCTGCGCAGCCACAGGTGACGATGATCCATCAGGAAGTCCACCCCGTGTTCTTTTTTGGAAATGGGATATTCTTCAGCAACCTGAAATACTTCAACATTGCTTACCTGCAGTTCCACGCCGCCGATTTGTTTTTCATCAAGGACCACCTTGCCGGTGAGGGCCACACTGCTCTCCATGCTGAGGCTGCGCGCCTGCTCAAAAACCTGTTCACCGCAGTTGTCCAGCGCCACCACGCACTGACAGAATCCGGTTCCGTCGCGCATCACAAGAAACACAATGCCCTTGCTTTCGCGCTTATTCGTCACCCAGCCTTTAATGGTGGTGCTTTGTTCCGCTGCTGCTGCTAAATCTTTTATGTACATTTGCCTGAGTCGGGTTTTGATAAAAACCGGATGCAAATTTAGGGTGAGGATTAACAATTAGGTCGAGGAAGGGTATATGAGTTCCATGAAACAGCACCTGAGCCAGAAGATGTTGCAGCGACTGAGTCCGCAGCAGATTCAGTTCATCAAGCTATTGCAGCTCAACACGCTTGATTTTGAGGAGAAGCTGGACCAGGAATTGCTGGATAATCCTGCGCTTGAAACAGGCAAGGGCGAAGAAGAAGAAACCTTCTCCAATGCGGAGGATGAACTGGTTCAGGAGGAAGAACCTTTCTCCCGCGATGTGGATATAGACGAACTGCTGCGTTACAACGACGACGACGGGGGCTTCCGCCTGAATGAGGATTACGGCGATGAGGAACAACGTGAAATGCCCATTGCCAGCACCTACAGCTTTCAGGATTATCTGGCGGAACAAGCCAGGGCCACCTTCCCGAAGGAAGAGGATCTGATTCTGGCCATACACCTCATCAACAGCATCGAGGAAGACGGCTATCTGCGCCGGGAGCTGCGTGCCATCGTTAACGATCTGGCTTTTTCAGAGAATATCACCACCACGGAAGATTACCTGGAGCGCATCCTCATCAAGATTCAGAACTTCGACCCGCCCGGCATCGCGGCCCGTGACCTTCAGGAATGCCTGTTGCTGCAATTGTATAAGAAGGATTACGGCGACAACCCGGCACTTTCCCTCGCAGAGCGTATTATTTCCGAACACATGGAAGCCTTCGGGAAAAAGCATTACGAAAAGATCAAGCGCTCACTGAAAATCAACGACGACCAGCTCCGCGACGCCATAAAAGAAATCACAAAGCTCACACCCAAGCCCGGAATGACCCAGGGCGGCGCTTCAAAAACCATGTACATCGTGCCCGATTTCATCGTGCGCAACGACGAAGGCCGACTGGAAGTGCTGCTGAATTCCCGGAATGCGCCTGAGCTACGGCTCAGCCCGGCATACGCCGAAACCCTCCGCGCCTATGAAGCCGCACCGGAAAAGGACCGCAACATGAAAGAAGCCGTGCAGTACATCAAGCAGAAACTGGAAGGTGCGCGCTGGTTTATTGATTCGGTGAAACAGCGGCAGCATACCCTGCTGAGCACTATGCAGGCCATCGTGGCCAGGCAGCATGAGTATTTCCAGGACGGCGATGAAGCCAAGCTGAAACCCATGATCCTGAAGGATATTGCCGAGAAGGTAAATCTGGACATCAGCACCATCAGCAGGGTGGCCAACAGCAAATATGTGGAAACTGATTTTGGCATCATCCCGCTGAAGTTCTTCTTCAGCGAAGGGATAGCCACGGAAGACGGCGATGAAGTGTCTAACCGCGAGATCAAGAAGATCCTAAAGGACGCCATTGAAGCAGAGGACAAGTCGAAACCCCTCACCGACGAGGCCCTGATGGACCTGCTGAAGCAGCGCGGATATCATATTGCCCGACGCACGGTAGCCAAATACCGGGAGCAACTGAACATTTCCGTGGCGAGGCTGCGGAAGGAGTTGTGACTTTATTTTCCTCCCGACATGGAGAAAAACTCGAAATGAGTTTTATGGCCATGGATTGTTTTTTCAGAGCAATGTTGCGAAGCTTTCCTAATACGAAACAAAACAAAATTTACCTTTTTTATAAATCGACACATTACGTTGAATGACACGCGAAAGCATAACAAATAAGTAATTTTTGCATATAGGTAAGAAATAATGTAGCAGCTTTTTTCGCTGCAACATGTTTCCCTTTCTAACAGTATTCGATATAGCCGGAACCACCATGAACGATCGGGGGTTAGTGCAAATGGCTTTGATAGATGTATTCAAAGAACACACAAATATTGAGATTCCCATGTCCAGGGCCAATAATCTTATGGGAATTCCAAAACCGGTGGCATTTGAGTATTTGTGCGATGATTACGAAATAAAGCCCAAGGCTTCTGTCATTCATGCCCTGACAGAACGATTTGAAGAAAGACTCATTGCATCTTATCAAAATCCGGTGAACATAGAGCCGATGCCATTTGCTGAAGAAGTATTTTCATACCTACGTAAAAATGGAAGTAAAGTTGCTTTGGATACAGGATTCAGCCAACGCATCACCAAAACAATTATTGAGACACTGCAATGGGAAAACAAAATCGACACCCATATCAGTTCAGACGAGGTAAACAGAGGAAGACCGCAACCGGATTTAATATTCGAAGCGATGGGACGCATGGGGGTTCACAGCCACGCTATGGTAGCTAAAGTGGGCGATTCCATCAGCGACTTGTCTGAAGGCTTTGCAGCGGGTTGTGGCTGGGTGATAGGCGTGGAAACAGGTGCATGTACCCGCGAGGAACTGGAACGATTTCCTCATACTCATATCATACGCAACTTATCCGAGTTGTTCAACATATTCACTTAAGCCATGCCTCTGATGAAACGTATCCTGAACCACATATTGATTGGCCTATTGGCATTCTGTATTTACACCTGTATGTATGCCATTCGCAAACCTTATACAGCTTTTACATACAGTGGATTTGTTTTTTTAGGATTGCCATTGAAGGCCTGGTTTGTAATTGCACAAATTCTTGGATATGCGTTGAGCAAATGGATAGGTATAGGTTTCATAGGATCCTTAAAAAAAACGAACCGGTTACAAGTTCTCCTGATTTTACTAACCGTTGCAGCTTTTCCACTCCTGTTGCTACCTTATACAGGGATAGAAGTTCAACTGTTATGTATGTTCATTAGCGGATTTCCACTTGGATTGGTGTATGGTGTCGTATTCAGTTGGATTGAAGGGCGAAGATTTACCGAGTTCCTTGGGGCGATCTTGGCCTGCACGTTCGTTTTTTCATCAGGATTTGTAAAAAGTGCCGCATTGTTTTTATCGGCCACTATGGGTTGGAGTGAATTTCAAACACCAGGTTACATGGCATTAATCGCATTAGCTACCGCGTTCCCAATGGCAATTCTGATTAACCGCACCTCAGATCCCGATGAATTAGATATTCAACACAGGAAATTGCGTTTACATGCCGATCAAGCCACACGTAAATCCATTTTCAAAGATTTAGGATTTCCTTTGGTTCTATGGATTATTGCCTATTTCATGCTTACGCTTATTCGGGACTTGCGCGATAATTTCTCGGCAGAAATACTCAAAGAACAAGGCATCAATGATCCTGGGATTTTTCTTTCACTCGAGGCGCCGGCTTCATTGATTTTGGTATTTCTTGTTTCGCTCACAGGAATTATTAACAGACATGACAATGCAATTCGTGTTATAAACTATCTTTCCATGACCGGATTATTACTGCTCTTAGTCTCAACTCTTAGTTTTTTAAATGGTGGAATGTATGCAACAACATGGTTATTCATGGTTGGGTTGGGTTGTTATGTAGGGTATATTCTACTTAATATCAGTTTATTTGATCGGGTAATTTCAATCAGTGGATACAATGCCAATGCCGGTTTTCTATTGTACATCGCAGATGCATGGGGCTACTTAGGCAGCGTTGGCATAACGGTATCCAGATACTTGTTGCCCGGACCAGATTCCTGGACACAATGGTTGGGTTATATCACTATGGCTTCAAGCATTGTAGGTCTAATGGCTTTCATTATGGCATCATTTTTTTCATCTGAAGATTTAAGAGAGAAACAGGAACAACTTCCATTATCAGCAACGCAATGAAAGCAATTGTTATAGGCTCCGGAATCATGGGATTAGCTACGGCCCGGGTTTTGGGGTTAAGGGGATTTGAAACCTTGGTATTAGAACGAAACCCTAAGGCCCAAGGATCCAGTATCCGCAATTTCGGAATGGTATGGCCCATAGGTCAACCGGAGGGGCAAGCATTGGAATGGGCGCTGAAATCTCGCAGTATCTGGCTCGAACTTGCGTCACAAGGCGCTATTTGGCATCAAAAATCCGGTTCAATAATGGCGCTTAGGAATGCGTACGAATTAGCTCTTGCTCATAACTTCTTGGATGTAGAGCGTGGGAGAACCCTGAGTATGCTCCATGCCGAAGAAGCGGTTGCTCGTGCGCCTTATTTGAAAAGACAAGGCTTGTTAGGTGCTTTGTATAGTGATTCAGAAATTATTGTCGAGGCCAGGCAGGCCATCAGAGTAATTCCAGATCTTTTATCTGCTACTTCAAATATCAGATTTCGATTTAATACTGCTGTAAAAGAAACAGCTACGGGTTATGTAATTACTGCACGCGGCGAAAAAATAGATGCGGATATTATTGTGATTTGCAATGGGTACGATTTTGCCACTTTGTATCCAGCCTTTTTTGACACCGCACCGATGACCCTGTCGGTACTACAAATGTTGCGCTCTGAAGCATTGTCTCTGGAAACTCCACCGATCTGTGCAGGATTAACATTCTTGCATTATCCATCTTATCAGAAACTGGAAAATCTCGAAGAATATAAAGTATTCTGTGGGCAGCGCTATCCCAAGTTAATCGAATACGGAATTCATTTATTGGTTTCACAGAATGAACAACGCTGCCTCACAATTGGTGATTCACATGTTTATGGCAGAGATATTGACCCTTTTAGGGAAGAAGAAATTGACAGCGCGATTTTAGATTATTTCCATGAAGTATTTGATATTCCTGAATTGAAAATAAAACAACGCTGGAATGGTACTTATGCAAAACTCACCAATGGCTTCAATCATTTGCTTCAGGAAGTTGACAAGGGAGTTTGGGTTTTTAACGGTCCGGGGGGGGCAGGCATGACGTTATCTTTTGGAATGGCCGATGACTTGATAGCTAAGCTTTAATATAGTCATTGTAATAATATATGACTGTTTCAAAGCTTGCACAATTGGCTTAATGGCTGTAAATTAGGTCGAAACGGTTGACATGAATCTTATCAAGTTTCTTCAGAAGTACGACACCGAGCTGAAATGCCAGGAGCTTTTCAAACAGATTCGGGATAAAGAGGGTGTGGTTTGCAAACGCTGTAGCGGAACTGACCATTATTGGCTGGGTACCAGAGACAGGTATCGTTGTAAAGCGTGCAAATGGGAAACCACGCTGCGCAGTGGTACTGCGCTGGAATACAGCAAATTGCCTTACCACTACTGGATTTATGCCATGGCTTTTTTGGCCAGCAGTAAAAAACCGATATCCGCCCTTGAAATGCAACGAACGCTGGGACACAAGTTTTACCTCCCCATCTGGACGATGATGCATAAACTCCGGATAACCATGGGACACAGAGATGCAACCTAT
>JAGWYC010000377.1 GCA_018969565.1 Bacteroidota bacterium
TTGCAAAATCGTCAAGGCAAAGCCAACGGTTCCTTTGCGGCCATCATTGGCTAAGGCTTCGGCTCGGTTAAATTCTTCCCTGACGTAATCGGTAACTTGCTTTAAAGAACAGCTTCCAGATCGGACAGGACATACTTTACCGTGTGTGCCCGCCGTTCAGGAAAGAGTGGTTTGCCATCAAACTTCAGCAGATCTTCCTTTGAAACAGCTCATCCTGCCACTGCACAGCCAGACTGCCAGGACAAACGATCGCGCACCGTTGTAAGTCTCCCCGAATCAGCAATTCACGGATAAACAGTCCAGCCATTAGGTCAGCTCAACCACGTCACTCCCATGCCACTTTGCGTCAATGACCGTGACATTGTGGTTCGGCAAAATACCTCTGACAGTCGCACCGCGTGTAAGTTCTTCGAGTTGAGCCATAGGCTATGAGTTTCCGGTAATAGCATCTTTGTGACAAGTCAGGTGTTCACCATTCCTCGACGTT
The DNA here is from genome assembly GCA_018969565.1 of Bacteroidota bacterium. Lineage (GTDB taxonomy): Bacteria > Bacteroidota > Bacteroidia > NS11-12g > UBA955 > REEB481. The sequence goes on from JAGWYC010000377.1 coordinate 488, forward strand.
CAGATGCGCTCTGTTCTTTTATAGCCCAATATCTTGACAACAGGAGGAACAGGCTCAAATAACCCACAGCAACGGTAGGGCTAACGACCGCAAGCTCAGCGACTGCGGAACACGGCGCGGCACCTGCACGGTGGGTGGAAAGGCGGCGGCGGAAGCAGGTGTCGTGATGTGCGGAGCGGTTCGCTGCAGCGCATGGTTAGTCCCCTTGCGTTGACTGCGAAGGCTGCTCATAATACCGGCGCATAATTCGGATGTTTCGGGCGATGTCCACGAGGACTACCTGGGTCTCTGCGAGAAGGTAGAAAACGACCAGAGCAAAGACGGCGGTGATAAGGCAAGAAATCAGGAACAGCAGCGCAGCCAAGAATGAGCTGTCCATACCGCGAACTAAACCAAATATAAGCCCGGACAGTAACCCAACCCCTGGCAGCATATCCATAAGCCGGTTGTCACCTGCGAAAAGAATCAAAATGCAGCCGCCGACGCCGAGAACGGAAAGAAGGCACGCATAAACCTCGCCGACCATCCTGAGAACGATTGAGACGATCGGAATAACGGTGAACTCCGATGCGGGTTGTTCGGAAATGTCGGATGCGCGAATCCAGAGAACGTGCGTCACCATGTAAATTCCAATCAGAAAGACTGCTTGGAAAACGATACCGCCTAGGATACCTGCTCCACCAAGCTCGAAAACCATCCGCCAGGCCTGAAACCAGCCTTCGATGCCGCTGAGTGCCAGAAGCACGGCGATCACACGAATCGTGATCGCAAGAACAGGACTGAAGAGGCGTCCCTCGGCAATCAGTCTGAGTGTTGGCGGGATGAAAAGATACTTGGTCATAGGTTTCTAGGAGTGCGTGTGATAGGGGCCTAACTAGTATTTATACTAAACTTTCTGTATAAGTATTTTGGGTGGAAGGGTTGTACCATAACCCTCTGGGTAACGGCAATCAAATAGTGAAACATCCCAGGGCAACTGCACACATTTCTTGAAACACCATAATGTAGTGTATTCCCCAGTATTAAAACACTAGATTAGAAAGATTCAACCCACTTTACCAACGAAAATCTGTTATATTGATGGGTGAAAATTGATCGGATTCAAAAACCACATTTTTAATATCTTTAATATCGGGTTTAATATCTTTAATATCGGGTAGGTGCAAAAATGGTTAGGCAACCACGGAAACAACTTCAGCCAATTGAACGCCTAGAACCCCAAACTTTACCGTGGCTCAGAGGCAAACACTTCCCCATTGCAACCCTGATCATCATTCT
>JAGWYC010000378.1 GCA_018969565.1 Bacteroidota bacterium
GCTGACCTGGTTGGTGTCGCCGCCGAACCCTGCACCGGGATTCTGCAAGGAATTGAGCACCAGGTAATCACAATTCTTACGATGAAGTTTTTCCAGAGCCTGGGCGCTGCCTTCATCTGTTTCCAGGGCAAACCCCACGAGTGTCTGATTTTTATTTTTTTTCTGACCCATAGCCATCAGGATATCCTGGGTGGCCTTGAGTATCAGGGAATCAGCGGCTTCTTTTTTCTTGATTTTTTCAGCAACAGGCCTGGCAGGAGTAAAATCAGCTACCGCCGCAGCCATAAAGATGATGTCGGCTTGGGGCATGGCCTCCATGCAGGCCAGATGCATTTCTGCGGCGCTGTTTACCGAAATTCTGCTTACTCCGACAGGGCAGCTAAGATGAACGGGGCCGCTGACCAAGGTAACTTCAGCACCCTGTGCAGCGCAAGTTTCAGCAATGGCATAACCCATTTTCCCGCTGCTGTGGTTGCTGATGAATCGCACAGGGTCAATGGCTTCAATCGTGGGACCTGCGGTTACAAGAATGTGTTTGCCCTTCAGTGGCGCCGTTGTAGTTAGTTTGATGCATACAGATTCGAGCATTTGCTCGGGCTCGCTCATTCTCCCCAATCCATGCAGCCCACTGGCCAAAGCGCCACTTTCCGGACCAATGATGATGCAACCGTCTTGTTTCAGTTTATCCACATTACGTTTCACGGCAGGATGGGCATACATGTCCAGATCCATCGCAGGAGCAAGCATCACCGGACAACGGGCTGAAAGATACACCGCACAGAGCAGGTTATCGCAGAGACCGTGAGCAAGTTTGGCCAGGGTATTGGCTGTTAGCGGCGCGATGAGCAATAAATCTGCTTCTGTACCTAAGCGTACATGATTATTCCATTCGCCTGTATGAGGGTCAGTAAGTTCAGAAAGAACAGGATTGCCCGAAAGAGCTGCCAGAGTGTCCTTTCCTATGAATTTCATGGCATGGTGCGTCATCAGCACCTGAACAGAGGCACCTTCCTGCCGAAGAAGCCGCACAAGGGCAGCGCATTTGTAGGCGGCTATTCCGCCGGTAATTCCGAGAACAATGTGCTTATTGCTCAGCCGGGCCATGTTCCGGTTTTTCGGGCAAGCGCCAGTAGGTCTTTTCGTTGATGAATTCTTCCAGCGACAAAATAGTAGGCTTGGCCAACTTCTCGAATTGCGCAGAAATTTCAATCTGCTCCCGGTTTTCGTGCACCTCCTCCAGATTATCGCTGTCCGAAGTGAATGGTTCCAGCTTAGAACGCAGTTCCTGCTTCAGGTTCTCCGATATCTGGTTGGCCCTTTTGGCTATGATTACTGCCGCCAGATAAACGTTGTGGGTTTGATCTTCCAGGTTGCGTAAATCGCGAGTGTCGGCATTCTTACTCAGGGTTACTTGAGTCATATGATCTGTTTTTTTAAATATTCAGCTTTTTGAGTGTTTCCAGGTCGCGCCTGATTTGTTTCTCGATGCGGGATACATCCTCCCAATAAGGCGACTGCGCATTGTTTTCTTCCCTATACTCAGCGATTTCATCGAGTGCGGCCTGATAGCGTTCTGGTTTCTTGTTGTCCACGCTGTTTTGGGCATAAAGAAACAAAGAACGTACCACGAGGAATTGCGTTTCTTCCTTTTGCTCCAGGTCAGGATAATCGCGCAGCACATTTTTCAGGGCAACAGCCGCCGCTTTGTAGTCACCGGTTTTGTAATACAGGTATGCGTTGTCGTATGCTTTGCGGCGC
>JAGWYC010000043.1 GCA_018969565.1 Bacteroidota bacterium
TTCTGATTCAGGTGTTGGCGAATAAACCCATGCCGACCCTGGATTCGTTAGTATTAAACTCAGAGCAGCGTCTGCGTATGGATTTGTTTGAAGAACGACTTCAGCTTTTTAACGGGGAAGTGGCTTTTTCAGAAACAACAAAAGGGGCTATCCTGAAACTTAATAAACAACAAACTTTATGATTAAGGCAGTTATTGTAGATGATGAAACCGCCAGCCGGCAAGCGCTGGAAGCGTTGCTGCACGAATTTGTGGCGGAAGTAGAGGTGCTGGGCATGGCCGGCACTCCTGCCGAAGGGCTTGACCTGGTGCGGAATCTCAAGCCCGACGTGCTTTTTCTGGACGTAGAACTGGACGGACAAAGCGGTTTCGACCTGGTAGAACAATTACCTGACGACGGTCCTGAACTGGTGTTCACCACGGGATATGAACAGTATGCGTCACGGGCCTTCCGTTCAGATGCCGCCGATTATCTGTTAAAGCCTATTGACATCACACAACTGCGCGATGCCGTGCGCAAAGTGGCCGAAAAACGCAAGATTGCCAGTGCCGAAAAGCGCTACGAGGTATTGGTACGCAATTGGCGCAGCCAGGGAGAAGAACAAATAGCGCTGAGCAGCAGTGAGGGGTTCATCTTTGTGAAACTGCGCGACCTGATTTACTGTAAAGGCGATGGGGCTTATACCTACTTTTTCATGAAGGGCGATGAAAAACTCACTGTTTCCAAGAACATAGGCGAGTTTGAAAGCCTCCTCCTGGAACGCGGGTTTTTCAGGGTACACAAAAGTTACCTTATCAACCTGAACGAAATGCGGCGTTATGTGCGCGGAGAGGGCGGCTACGTGGTGATGTCCAACGGACATACGGTTGATGTGAGCAAACGACGCAAAGAAGCGTTTATGGCTACACTGACTAAATTATGAAACGCCGCCTGCTGCTGCTGATGTGGCCGCTGTGGGGGTTTGCCCACGTACTGGACGCGCAGTTGCGCTTCGACAATTACTCTGTGGACCGAGGGCTGTCTGCCAGCACTGTGCTCGACCTCATGCAATCTTCCGATGGTTTTATGTGGATTGCCACCGCAGAGGGTTTGAACCGTTACGATGGACATAGTTTTACTGTCTTCCGAAGCAGGCCGCAGGCTACAACCGGACTGCAGGACAACTACCTCACCGCCCTGGCCGAGGATCGCCTGAGGCGTATCTGGATTGGCGCCAACGACGGAAGCATTACGCTTTATGACGGACCGGGTGCTCGTTTTGTGCGACATCCGGACTTGCAGGATTTTAATCCGGCGCGCGTACCCATTCTCAGCATTAAGGCCGACAGCGCCGGCTATGTGTGCTGGCTGCTTCAACAGGGTGGTGCCTGGCTCGCAGAAACAAGAAGTGAGCGGATAAAACCTAAGGCGCTGTTGCAGAATGACAGCAACTTCCTGCCCTATTGCATGGGGTTTGCCCCGGATGGCAAACTGTGGCTGGGCGGACAGGGAGGCATCCGGGTGATAGATCCCGCCAATCCCGACAAGGTGCAGGCTGCCTGGTTAAACGGAAGCACGGTGCTGGCATTGGCTTTTCACGGTGCTCAGGTGTTTGCGGCTACCTCAGGTGAAGGCCTTCAATGGATTGGCAATGGCATGGTTCGCAGCATCAGTACGCCGGGTAGTGAAACGCTGTTCCGCAATATCATTGCCATGAAGGCAGATGCCGCAGGTTACCTCTGGTGCGCCAACAATTACTTCAACGGGGTGCAGCGGTTCAGAATTAATGGTCGGGAACTTTCAGAACCCGTTTCCTGCATGCATAATCCCTTCAACCGCGAAAGCCTGGCCAATAATTCGGTATTGTGTCTGGAAGAAGACCGGGAAGGAAATGTGTGGATTGGAACCTTGAGCGGACTGAGTGTGTTCAAGCCCCTAAACCAGCAATATGGATTGCTTCGCCATATTCCCGGTGACCCTAATTCGCTGTCAACAGGAAACACCTACGGCCTGTTTGAAGATGTAGATGGCAGCATCTGGAGTGGCAGCCTCGACGGGGGTATCAATAAAATCATGACGGATGGCCGAATCATCCACTTCGGGGAAGGGAATACCCGCGGGTTGCCCTCAAATTCGGTGCGGTCCATTCACCGGGATAAATCCGGACGCTATTGGGTGGGCGCAGGCAATGATGGTTTATTTCGCTTTAATCCCCAATCGCGGAGTTTTACCAAAGTATCGGCCAAAACCCCTGAGGGCTATATGCTGGAGGACCTTCAGGTAAAGAGTATAACCGAAGATCCTCAAGGTAATATCTGGCTGGGTACTACAGCCGGACTCTGGCGTTTTCATCCTGCCAGAAACGCACTGCAACACTTCAATATCATTCCGGAATCTCTGCGGAATCAACCCAACCTGCCCGACTACCAGATTATGGAAGTGCGCTTTGATCCACGCAGAAACCAGTTGTTGTGCGCCACTTTTGGTCATGGTTTGCTGCTGGTGAATCTGGAAGGGAAAGTTCTGGAGCGTATCCATCAACAACCGGACGGGAAAAGAGGGCTGAGCAGCAATAATATTATGTGCGTAGTCCCTATTAGTGCCGACACCTTGCTGTTGGGAACCTATGGAGGCGGCTTGAATATCCTGAACCGTCGCAGCGGACAAATTCAGGCCCTGACTACCGCCAATGGCCTGAGCAACGATGTGGTCTATGGGGTACTCATTGACAGCCGCGGAAGCTGGTGGATGTCGTCTAACCGGGGCCTGATGATTTATACCCCGGGCAGCAGCCTTGTACATTCACTCACGCAAAGTTCCCGGATTCAAAGCCTTGAATTTAATGAAGGCACCTTTCTGAAAACACGGGATGGCCGCTTGTGGTTCGGTGGCATCAACGGCATCAACTACTTCAGACCCGAAGCACTGCGCATCAACGCAACGCCTCCGGGAACAGCCATCACCGGTCTGCGGGTTATGGAAAGAACATTTCCCTTTGACAGCTTTTATCATCTGGGGAAGCCCATCCTGCTGCGACACAATCAGAACTTTCTGCGCATAGATTTCACCGGGCTCAGCTTTGTAAACAGCGCCCAGAATCGCTTTCAGTACAAACTGGAGGGCCTGGATGAAACCTGGATAGAAGCCGGCGATAACCGCAGTGCAGCTTATACCAACCTGCCTCCCGGCAATTATACCTTTATGGTGAAGTCGTGTAATGACGACGGAATTTGGTCTTCCGACAGCGCCATGCTATACATACAAATCCAGCCGCCCTATTGGCGTACCTGGTGGTTCCTTTTGCTGGTTCTGATACTTTTCTTTAGCGCACTGTTGCTGGTGTTTCGCATCAGAACATCGACGCTGCGTCGTAATTATCAGCTTAGCTTGGCTGAAACAGAACTGAAGGCCCTGCGTGGGCAGATGAATCCGCATTTCATATTCAATTCCATCAACAGCATCCAGTATTATGTACTGAATAAAAGTCCGGGGGAAGCCTATTCCTATCTGGCTAAGTTCAGTTCACTGATGCGACAAATTCTTCAGAACAGCCGATTCAGTTTCATCCCGCTGGATCAGGAATTGCAATCGCTTGAAACCTATCTCGAATTGGAAAAGCTGCGACTGGACGGGAATCTGGATTACAGCATCACGCTTGATCAGTCGCTGCGCGGCGCCCAGGTGATGATACCCTCCATGATCATACAGCCCTATGTAGAGAATGCCATCCTGCACGGGTTGACGCCTCTACAGGATGTAAGGCCCCATTTGAGCATCACTATGGAGCAAACGGAAAACCATATCTATTGCGTGGTTCAGGATAATGGTATCGGACGGGAACAGTCGCGGATTTTAAACAGCCTTCGCCGCAGTCGCCACGAAAGCACGGGAATGAGCGTAACACGACAAAGGCTGGAAATGCTGAACAGGCGTTTTAAAGACAAGGTTTCCGTGGCCATTGCCGACTTGAAGGATGAGCAGGGAAAGGCTTGCGGCACGCGTGTAGCCATCTATATTCCTATTAACTTACACCACGAACATGAGGGCCATCATCGTTGACGACGAAAGCAAATCCCGGCAGGTACTGCGTGTCTTGCTGGAAATGCTGAATCCGGATATCAAGGTGGAAGCAGAAGCCGCCGACATACGCGGTGGAGCGTCGGTCATTATTGATCATCAGCCGGATTTGGTATTTCTGGATATCAGCCTGAAAGACGGCGATTCTTTTCATCTGCTGGAACTCCTTCCGGAATTGAATTTCAAAACCATTTTTATCACGGCCTACGATGAATACAGCGTGCGCGCCTTGCAGTTCGCCGGTGTTCCCTGCCTGCATAAGCCGGTAGATCCAATGGAACTGGGTGCTGCTTTAAAGCTATTGCACAAGCAAACTACGGTGCAGGCCGCCGAACGGGTGAGCGAAGCCATGGCCATCCTAAAGTTCCGATTTGAATTTCTTCCCCTCAAACAAGAAGAAAAGCACTTCATGCTGCCTGTTTCAGAATTGATTTGTGTAGAAGCCATGCCCCAGGGAACCTTGCTCCTTGCCACCGGAAACCGACACTATAACTCGGACAAATCTATTGATGCGTATGCGCAACTGCTCGCAAGCATGGGATTCATTGCCGTAAAACGATATTGTGTAAACCGCAAATTTCTTGCAAGCACCCACGACGACCGACTGGTACTAACTGGAGGGAAAACACTGTACCTGAAAGAATAAAAAGCGCGATTTTTATTGGACACTTGCGCCTGTATGTGAATACTGCTATCTTTGCAGTCCTTTTAAAAAACCGGTCAGCCATGCAACCAACCTATAATCCCAGCAACCGCAAGCGCCGCAACAAGCACGGTTTCCGCACCAGGATGAGCACCGCCAACGGCAGAAAGGTTCTGGCGGCGCGTCGCGCAAGAGGTCGCCATAAGCTCAGCGTTTCTGACGAGCGCGGGCACAAGGGCTAATCACCAACACCTTCTACCTTAAACCATGCGCAAAGCAACACTGCGCAGGGATGAACGGCTCAGAGGATCAAAGCACATCTCCGCTTTGTTCCAAAAACCACGTTCGGTCAATCAGTTCCCTTTCAGAATAAATTGGAATGCGGAAGGTTTTCCCGGAACGCCATTCAGGGTTGTATTCGTAGTATCTTCCAGAAAATACCGCAAAGCGGTCACGAGAAATCGCATACGCCGTGTGATGCGTGAGCTGTTTCGCCTGCATAAACACAAGATGTACGAGGTGCTGGAGGCCAAAGCGCTGAACATCAATATGGCGCTGATGTATCACGGTGCGGAAGAAGTTACTTATCAAGGGCTGCTGCCTCAGTATCTTCGTCTAATAGATAAGTTCCTCGCGGATGTTCAAAAGGATGCTGATTAAAATTCTGGTGTTTTTTGTGCGGGTCTATCAGCGCATGATTTCACCCATGATTCCACCTTCGTGCCGCTACACACCAACCTGTTCGCAATATGCCGTGGAAGCTTTGCAGAAACACGGGCCCTGGAAAGGGTTGAAATTAGCCCTGAGGCGCATAGGCCGTTGCCATCCCTGGGGAGGAAGCGGCTATGACCCGGTTCCCTGAACCGGCGCATTTCCAAGTCCTGAACGGCTGAGCCTCCATGCCAGCACAAGGCTGAGTATTAACAGCAAAGCGGCCCCGGTGTAAGGGAAATGGAAATCTACGCTATACAGGAATCCTGCTACCAGAGGCCCAATGCCGCGTGCCAATGCACCGGTACTTTGCAGGGCGCCGAGTGTTTTTCCCTGGGATTGTGGGTCGGTATTTAAGGAAATCAGGGCGTTCACGGAAGGCATAATCATGCCGTTGCCCAATGCGATAAACAACAGGCACAAAGCGGTGAGCAGGTAAAACCAGGGTTCAGGAGGGAAGGGAATACCGGTAATGCCTATGGTCAGTAATACAATGCCCAGCATCAGCAGTTTGGGCGCACCCATCCAGCGAGTAAAACGCCCGATAAGTAAACCCTGTATCACCGCGCTGCACACACCAATGAACCCGAACAGGTTTCCCGACTGTGCATTGTTCAAGCCAAATTCTTCCTTCCACAGCAGGCTCGCATTGGTTTGCATCATGCTGAAGGCAACAATGAAAATGAAATTGATGAGGAACAGTGCCCCGATGAGTGGATGTTTCAGCGAAGTACCGATGGCCTGAAAAGACTGATACCAAGGCTTGCGGTCGCGGGTGCGGTCGGTCAGTGATTCCGGCAGGGTAAACCAGGCAAGAGCAAAATTGAACAGGCATAAAACGCCCGTTGTGATGCCTATATAATGCATGCCGCCGGCTTTTGCCAGCCAGCCTCCAATGGGTGGACCAAATACAAATCCGAGTCCAAAGGCAGCGCCAATCATGCCCATGCGTTTGGCGCGTTCGTGGGGCGGGGTAATATCAGCAATGTAAGCCTGTGCTGCCGAAATATTGGCGCTGCCCATCCCTGAAATTACGCGGGCCAGAAGCAGCATCCAGAAACTGCTGCTGAACCCCAGGATGAAGTAGCCGAGTGAAGTAACCAGCACCGAACCAAGGATGATGGGCCTGCGGCCTCGGTGGTCGCTGACGCTGCCCCAAATGGGTGCAAACACAAACTGCATCAGGCTGTAGCTGGCCGCCACAACTCCGGTCAGAATATCGGCATCCCAACTTATACCGGACTGAATGGCCAGTTCTTTAGAAAACACCGGCAGAATAGGTATCACAATTCCAAAGCCGAGGAGGTCAATGAATATGGTGAGGAACAGGGTGAGCAGAGGGCTGCGTTTCATATTTGTTTAAGTCCTTTCAGCACCCAACCTTGGTTCAGTGGTTTGCAGAAATCAGCATCCAGTGCACCCAGATGCTCAATAGTCAGATCGTAATAAGGCTGGTCCTCGCGGAGGGTTCCGGCTGCAAGCAGGGAAGGGATATTGTTCCGGTGAACAATCATCAGCCCTGTTTCTCCGACAATGGGCACCAACAGGCGATTGAAAAAATCCAGTTGTTCTGTGCGGCCAAATTCCTGTAAAAGCCGAAAAGCCTTGTCTATACTGCAACCCGAAGGCGCTTCTGCCTGCTGATCTACAGCAATGACAATAATTTGTCTATGCAGGATTTCGAAGCCGGCACTTAGGCTATGGCCATGCGATTTCCAGTTTCCGGTGAATGCTGACAATTCATGGCGAAGCCTTAATTCCTGATTCTGTGACAAGGGCTGATCTGCCAGAAACAGCCACAGTCGTGCATGTGGAGGAAGGAGTTCGAGTTGGCTCATCAGTTCACGGCACGACTCACCAGTTCCGCAATATCAAGCACCTCCACCTGATCTTCCTTACCCGCGTGTTTCACGCCGTCGCGCAGCATGGTCATGCAGAAAGGGCAGTTCACCGCAATCACATCGGGATTGGTGCTCAGGGCCTCTTCGCTACGCTCAGTATTGATTTCTTTATTGCCGGGCTCGGCTTCCTTGAACATCTGAGCGCCACCCGCACCGCAACACAACCCATTTGTGCGGCAGCGTTTCATTTCTTTTAAATCAGCATCCAGTCGTTCAATCACCATACGTGGTGCTTCGTAGATATTGTTTCCACGGCCCAGGTAGCAACTGTCGTGGTACACAATTTTGCTTCCTTTAAACGAACCGCCTTCTACTTTCAGCCGGCCGGTTTCAAACAGTTCATTGATGAAACTGGTATGGTGCATTACTTCGTAATTCCCGCCCAGTTGTGGATATTCATTTTTCAGGGTGTTGAAGCAATGAGGGCAAGTGGTGACAATGCGTTTCACACCGTAGGCATCCATGACGGCGATGTTATTCATGGCGGTCATCTGGAACAGGAACTCGTTGCCTGCGCGTTTGGCCGGGTCGCCGGTGCAACTTTCTTCAGTGCCCAAAATGGCAAATTCAATGTTCGCTGCTTCCAGGATTTTGGCAAAGGCTTTGGAAACACGCTGAGCCCGTTCATCGAAACTTCCAGCGCATCCAACCCAGAAAAGAACTTCCGGGCTGCGACCTTCAGCCGCGTATTCTGCCATGGTTTTAATAGCCATACTTAATTTGGTCTTGCGAATTTAGCCAAGGCACAGGCACTTACAAGGGTGAAAGTAAGAATATCCTGAACTGCAATTGCTCATGTATTTTGTGCAACAGCAGGTCTAAATTTGCCGCCACATCATGACAGCAGCGGACCTTCGCGTAGGAGAGAAAGCCCTGATTACAGCGGCGGCTGACGTACCCATTTCGGCCAGACTCATGGAGATGGGCTGCCTGCCCGGTGTGTCCATTGAATTGCTGTTCAAGGCACCTCTGGGAAATCCGTTGGCTTTTGCTCTGGGCGACGGTTACCTGCTGAGCATGCGCAGGGAAGAGGCGCAATTACTGGAAGTAATCAAATCGAATGACTGACGGCGGCATGCGTTATATCGTCCTGGCCGGAAACCCGAACACGGGTAAGAGTACTTTGTTCAATCGCCTTACCGGGCTGCGTCAAAAAACCAGCAACCTCCCGGGAACAACCGTGGAACGTCGTGCCGGCTCCTGGAATCTTTCAGGTAAACGCTGCCACCTGGTTGATTTGCCGGGGTCCTACAGCTTGTTCCCCGCCAGTGCCGATGAGGCAGAAGTGGCTATGGTGCTTGCTTCTGAAAGCCAGACACCCGACCTTATTGTATATGTAGCCGATGCCACCAACCTGCGCAGGCATCTGCTCATGTTTGCGGAAATGGCCGAACTGGGTATCCCGATGGTGCTGGCCCTGAGCATGATGGACATGGCCGCACAAAAAGGACTGGACATCAGCATAGAAGCCCTGTCGCTGAAACTGGGTGTGCTGGTGGTTCCGGTGAATCCGCGTACCGGAGAAGGCGTGGCCAATCTGGAAGCCGCTGCCGCCAAAACAACCAGTTCCTGGGCCAGCACGGCCGATGCAGGTACCCCTGAGCAGGCCATGGCCAAATTGAGAAACTATCTGGCAGGGCAGGAACTTGTACAACCTGAACAACGAAAAACTGATACCTCCAGGCGCTTCGCCTTCATAGGAAAAATTGTAGATGCTGCAATCACCAGAAGCGGCCCGGTGAAGCGTTCGGGTTCCCGAAGGCTGGATCAATTGTTTACGCATAAAATCTGGGGCTTTGTGCTCCTGTTTTTCATACTCTACCTCATCTTCCAGTCGGTGTTTTATCTGGCAGAAGCCCCGATGGGCTGGATAGAATCTGGTATGGCAGCCCTGGGAACCTACCTGGCAGATCATCTGCCCCCCGGATTTTTCAACCGGCTGGTAAGCGGCGGCATCATCCCGGGATTGTCCGGAGTGCTGGTGTTCATCCCCCAGATTGCTTTGTTATTCCTGTTTCTCTCAATTCTGGAAGACAGCGGTTACATGCCCAGGGCCAGTTTCATCACCGATCAACTGATGCGCAAAGCGGGGCTCAACGGGCGCTCTGTAATACCATTGGTTGGCGGGATGGCCTGTGCCATACCGAGCATCATGGCCGCGCGAACCATCCCCAATGTGAAGGACAGGTTAATTACTATTTTCGTTACGCCGCTCATGAGCTGCAGCGCTCGACTGCCGGTGTATGTACTGCTCATTTCACTGGCGGTACCCGAGGGTCTGAGCATTGGCATTTTTGATGCCCGTGGATTATTGCTCACCGCGATTTATCTATTGGGTGCCATCACCGCATTTGTAGTGGCATTTTTTGCCAGTTTGTTCATGCGCCAGCGCGGTAATTCCGGCTTTATTATGGAACTACCTGATTACCAATGGCCCCGTCCCGCCAATATTCTTCAGGGGATGTATCAGCGTTGCAAGGCTTTTGTATGGCAGGCCGGAAGCATCATTCTGATTATTTCCGTGTTGCTTTGGCTGATGGCTTCCTACGGCCCGGGCAATCACATGGAACAGGCCGGAAGAAAAGCAGAAACCCATGCCATACAATTGGGATTGAACGAAGACGCTGTCAGTCAGCACAAGGCTGCTGCCATGTTGGAGCACAGTTATGCAGGCTTACTCGGAAAGGCTATTGAACCGGCCATCGCGCCGCTGGGCTTTGACTGGAAAACCGGCATCGCGCTGATTACATCCTTTGCCGCAAGGGAGGTTTTTGTGGGCACCATGAGTACGATTTATGCCGTAGGTTCGGAAGAGCAACAGAGTATCAAGAAAAAAATGGCCGCCGAGGTAAATCCCGTGGATGGCAAGCCCCGTTATGGTGTCCCTTTTGCGCTTAGCCTGCTGGTATTTTATGCATTCGCCCTACAGTGCACGAGCACACTGGCCGTGGTGCGCAGGGAAACAGGTTCCTGGAAATGGCCGGTCATTCAACTGTTCACCATGACCCTGCTTGCCTATGGTGCGAGCTTTATTACCTTCCGCCTCGCAAACATTTTCTTCTGAGGTCTGTTTTTACCTAAATTTGCAGATTCTACGGAATTTCTGCAATCATCATTAGAAACAGGATAGAACGTAGTAATAGCAGTAACAACAGCGCATGAGACAATTAAAAATCAGCAAACAATTTACCAACCGCGAGAACAAGTCATTAGACAAGTACCTCAACGAAATTTCTAAAGTACCTATGATTGATGCCCAGGAAGAGGTGGAACTTGCCCGCCGCATTCGCGAGGGCGATCAGGCCGCTTTGGAAAAACTGGTGAACGCCAATCTGCGCTTCGTTGTTTCTGTTTCCAAACAGTATCAGAACCAGGGTTTGACTCTTGGCGACCTGATCAACGAAGGCAACCTGGGTCTGATTAAAGCGGCCAAACGTTTTGATGAAACCCGCGGTTTTAAATTCATTTCTTATGCGGTATGGTGGATTCGTCAGAGCATCCTTCAGGCATTGGCAGATCAGAGCCGTATTGTTCGTCTGCCTTTGAATAAAGTAGGCAGTATCGGACGCATTACCCAGGCGGCATCTAAACTGGAGCAGGAACTGGAACGTGAACCGACACCTGAGGAAATTGCAGAGGCGTTGCAAATTCCGGTAACGGAAGTGGAAAATGCACTGCGCTCTTCAGGTCGTCACCTGAGTATTGATGCTCCGCTTACTGAAGGCGAAGACAATACCCTGCTTGGCGTACTTGACCAA
>JAGWYC010000379.1 GCA_018969565.1 Bacteroidota bacterium
ATGATTCTTACTCATGTGGCACAGGCGCAGGTCATGCTGCTTCGCGGCAGGGTTATTGCCGCCGAAACTCGAGAACCCCTGGCTTTTGCTACTGTGGTCTTAGGTGATTACAAAGAAGCGGTGCGCACCGACTTTGAGGGCTATTACGAAATGCGCACCCCAAAGCGTGCGGATTCCATTTGGTGCAGTTACACCGGTTATCAGCGTCTCAGCCTGCCTATTCCTGATACGGCGCTCGAGCTTGAACTGAACTTTGAATTGATACGTCGTGAGGTGAATGATCAGGAAGTGGTGATTCGGGTGAAGGGTAATCCGGCTGAACGTATCATCAAAAAAGCATCCGAGTTTCGGGAAAAGAACAATCCGGATCTGCTGGACCAGTGGGAATGTGAGAGTTTCACCCGCATCACCATTGCGGTGAATAACATCTCAGAAAATCTGAAAAAACGAAAGCTGGGCCAGCAGATCGGGCCGCTGTTTGATACCATTTCCATCCTTAGTGCCGACAGCCAGAAATCCGTATTACCGGTATTCATGAGTGAGTCGCTGAGTGATTATTACTATAACCGCAATCCGAAGATTTGGAAAGAACAAATAAAGGCTACGCGTGTAAAAGGTGTGGGTATTCAGGATGGAACCCTGGTCGCTCAGGTGCTCGGTTCCTCATTTGTGAGTTATAACTTCTATCAGAATACGCTGGTGCTTCTTGACAAAGGCCTTGTTTCGCCCATCAGTGCCGCTGCACTGGCCGTCTATTCCGTGAAGATTGCCGATGTGGATGATGCTGGTCCCCGGAAGATTTACAACATCAAAATCAAACCTAAGAATCCCAAGGACCTTGCCTTCAGCGGCAATGTATGGATTGAAGATTCCAGCTTCGCGCTGATGCGTCTGGCCTTGGAAGTGAATAATTCCTCCAACCTGAACTACGTAGAAAAATTTAAGATTACTCAAGAATACGAACCCACTGAAACCGGTGCCTGGATTAATACTAAAAGCCGCATCCTGGTAGATGTGGTAGAAGTAAACACAAAGGCCGCCGGCCTGGTGGCAACCTCTACGACTACTTACAGAAATATCAAAGTGAATCAGAACAGGCCCATGTCATTTTACGCCGAAAAGGTTGAACTGTCCGGGGAAGTGTTGAATAAACCTGATTCTTTCTGGACACAGGCGCGTCATGAACCCATGAGCGGTGTGGAGCAAAGGGTGTTTAACAAAATCGACACCCTGGTAAACCTGCCTATCATGCGCACCTATGTAGATGTGGTGAATTTCCTGGTGGATGGTTACGTGAAAAAGGACGGTATCGGCATCGGTCCGTATCAATACCTGTTCAGTTACAACCCCTGGGAAGGATTCAGAAACAGGCTTGGGTTTGAAACCAATATTCGTTTTTCGAATAAATGGTTGCTCAAGGGCTTTGGAGCTTATGGCTACGGGGACCAACGATTTAAATATGAGCTGAAGGCCACCTATATCATGGACCGGAAGAAATGGACCACCTTTACCGCTTACCACCGGGCTGATGTGGACCAGATCGGAATTACGGATGTGGACTTCGGAAGCAGCATGTTCACTGCGTTCAACCTGCTTACCAGCAATCAACTCAATTTTACCAGAGAAAATGTATTTAAATGGGGCAGCGATATCTCCAGAGGTTTACGGATGAATATTTCCCTGCGTACACGCGACTATCAGTTTAAGCCTTTAGGGAATTACGTTTTTGCCTACCTCAGGGATGTGACCGA
>JAGWYC010000044.1 GCA_018969565.1 Bacteroidota bacterium
AAGGAAGCGGACTGGGACTGGCTCATGGCATGAACCAGATTGGGGCGTTCAGGCCCTCGAATAAGGATGAACAGTTGAGTAATCTGTATTATGTAGGCGCCAGCACAGTGCCCGGTACCGGATTGCCCATTGTAGTCATAGGTTCAAAACTCGTAACAGAAAGGATTACCCATGAGCATGGAACTGTATCATAAAACGGCGCTGGCCTGCAGCAAAAGGGTGGCGCTGAACTACAGCACTTCCTTTTCCCTGGGCATCAGGATGCTTTCCAGCGATTATCGCTGGGCTATCTACGCTGTTTACGGATTTGTTCGTTTGGCCGATGAAGTGGTGGACACCTTCCATGAACACGATAAGGCTACATTGTTGGCTGACTTTAAGAAGGAAACTTACAGAGCCATCCGTGAAGGCATCAGCACCAATCCTATCCTGCATTCTTTTCAAATGGCCTGCCGTGAGTTCAATATCGGCGAGGAATTGATTGAGCCGTTCTTCAACAGCATGGAAGAAGACCTTCAAAGTGCCACGCACAATGCCGGTTCCTACGAAGAGTACATTTACGGTTCTGCGGAAGTGGTGGGATTGATGTGCCTCAAGGTGTTTTGTCATGGAAACCAGGAGCGCTACGATTATTTCGTGCCTTCAGCCCGTGCCCTCGGCGCAGCTTTTCAAAAGGTGAACTTCATTCGCGACCTGAAGAGCGACTTCGATGAACGCGGCAGGGTTTATTTCCCCGGTGTGGACTTCTCGGCGTTTAACGACCACCAGAAAATGGACATCATCGCCGACATCAAGAAGGATTTTGACCTGGCCTATCAGGGCATCAAGAAGCTGCCTATCGGCTGTCGTTTCGGGGTTTATACGGCTTATCGCTATTATCTGAAGTTGCTGGAGAAGATTGAGCGTTCTACCGTGCAGCATATCATGGAAGAGCGCATACGCATTCCCGATTCACAAAAAATGACCCTGCTGCTGAAAAGCTACCTGCGGGTGAAGGTGAACGTGCTGTAACAGCTTAAACCGCTGCAGGATTTTCTGCCTCAAAGAACCAGGTCCTTATTGCTTTCTTTATCCGCCGGATTGATGTCATCCCTTCCGGAAGAGCATTAAATCAAACCCCGACGGGGTGTCATTTCAAAAACGCCGCAACTGGTTGTACGCGAATGTCCACTCCGGTGTAATGAGTTCACTTCTGGCTAAAGGCACCCTGAACCACGGCGATATATCTGCTTCCTCATAATTACGCAGAATATGCATGTCCTGAGCAGGCATATAACTCTGCGCCAGCATAAAGAGCCGATTCCCGCTGCTGTCGGTGCAGACATCCATCACAATGACCGCATGTCCGGGGCTTCCGCCCTTGATCCAAACGTCACCGGGCATCACTTCTGAGGCGGGCACAGGGCGCAGTTCCTTTTCCAGCGAAGCCGTTCCTGCAAACATGAACACCTGGCTGAGCCAGGCATCAAAACTACTTCTGCCTGCATCCGGCGTTTGTGTGCATGCCCAACTGCTTTGGTTGCCGTTCATTTTTACCCGGCATCCCTGCATCCAGCGGTCAAACCCGCAACGGAAACCGCTGACGAAGTTGAAATGCATGAGGCTGTATTCCTTTCGGGAATAAAGGTATTCCGAACGAAGTCGCATCACGGCATCAGCGCACTGCTGCAAGTCTTCTTTGCCGGTGCTGAGTTCCATTACGGCGGCGTGGGCTGCATGCTCCTTGATATTTCCATCGTAAAACCGAACGGGTGTACCATGTGGCTTCAAAGGAAAATGCCCAAGAAAATAGGCAAAACTCCCGCTGTCGTGCTGCATGCGCGTGTAGCCATCCGGGCAGGAGAATCGTGTGGATACCAAATTGCCCTGAACAGTTGCCGGTGGCTTTCGATTGCTTTCCGGATTGGTGCTTGCGCTTTTACCTGCGCCTTCAATCGCGTTCTGGCCGCAGCCGGTACCTGAACTTATTGATAACAGCAAGAAGAGTGAAAAGATCTTTATCTGCATATACATGTTATGAATTGGAGTCGTTTTCTATCAGTACGGCAATATCCATGTCATCAAATTTGCCCGAACTCATGAGCAGTAAAACGACCGGTTTCCCGCTTAATTGTATGGCATCGCGGAGCGCGGAAGACAAATTGTTGCCATCGTGAAACACCCTTGCCGAAAATGTTTCGGCAACATCCTTGTCTTCGAGCACGGGCAGCCGCTTCAGTGCAAAAACATGCGGGTCGAGCAGTACCATACGCACATCGGCATCATCCATGCAGCCCCGATAATCCGGCAGGAAGTCTTTGGAAAGACTGCTGAAGGTATGCAGTTCGTAAGCTGCAATCAGTTGCCTGTCCGGGAATTGCTGCCGCACCGCCTGCACCGTGGCTTTGAGCTTGCTCGGGGCATGGGCAAAATCCCGGTACACATTCAATACAGCGCTTTGGTGCATACATTCCAGCCGCTTTGCAGTGCCGGTAAAACTTCCAATAGCGGTGAGAAATTCGTGTTCGGAGATGCCGAGTTCCCTGCAAACCAGCATGGCGGCATTCAGGTTTTGCATGTTGTGGGCGCCGAAGATGGACAAAGGGTAATCACGCTCTTCAAAGCTGGCTGTGGTGCGGCCGTCTTCTACACGGGCAGCAATGCCTTGATAGGGGAGGTTTCTCAGGTTGCATCCCTGCATGATTTCCCGCAGCGCCGGATCTCCTTCATACCAAACCAGCGTTGCATCAGGTTCCATCGAGCCGATAAACTTGCGGAATTGTTCATCATACAGCTCCCGGGTAGGGAACACATTGATATGATCCCAGGAAATCCCGGTAATCACCGCCAGATGCGGATGGTAATGCAGAAATTTAGGAGTGGGGTCCAGCGCGCTGGTGAGGTATTCGTCGCCTTCCAGAATCACCAGCGGCGCGTTGCTCATGCGCACCATGCGTTCAAAGCCTTCGAGTTGTGAACCTACAAGATAGTCGAAATCCATTCCCTGATGGCGCAATACGTGCATAATCATGGCGGTGGTGCTGGTTTTTCCGTGACTTCCCGCCACCACTACGCGTTTTTTATTTTTACTGTGTTCGTACAGATATTCCGGAAAAGAAAAGATCGGCAATCCCAGATCCTTTGCGCGTGCCAGTTCAGGGTTGTCGCTGCGCGCATGCATGCCGAGTATCACCTGGTCAATGTTCGTTGTAATGCGTTCAGGATGCCAGCCCAGGGAATCAGGCAGCAGCCCGGCGCGTTCCAGCCGGCTGCGTGCAGGGTCGAAAATTTCATCATCGCTGCCGCTTACCCTGTGGCCCAGCTGTTGCAGTTCCAACGCCAGATTGTGCATCACGGCACCGCCAATGGCTATAAAATGTATCCGCATCAGGTGGTGAAATTAAGACCATTTTATGTGATCTGTCAGTTGCATGATTCACAGGGGGCTATAATTTTGACCCCTGATGAAAATTGGATTGGTAGGAGGGGGGCTTTCCGGCTCTCTGTTGGCTGTTTATCTGGCCAAGCGCGGTTATGAAGTGCATCTTTTTGAACGCCGTGCCGACATGCGCACCGGACACTACGAAGGCGGTAGAAGTATTAACCTGGCCCTGAGCAACAGAGGTATCCGGGCGCTGGAACGGGTTGGTCTCGATGTTCCGGTACTGGAACAGGCGGTGCCCATGTATGGTCGCATGATGCATGCCCTCGACGGCAGCCTCAGCTATCAACCTTATGGAAAAGACGGTCAGGCGATTTATTCTGTATCGCGCGGCGGCCTGAATGTGCAATTGCTGCAGTTGGCCGATAAATACCCGAATATCCACCTGTATTTCAATCATCGTTGTACCCAGGCCGATCTGGAAAGCGCTACCGCCGATTTTATAGACAACGAAGGCGGCGTGGTGAGTTTCAGCGGCGATTATCTCATTGGTACCGACGGGGCCTTCAGCGCGGTGCGTGATGCCTTTCAGCGCTCAGGCAGATTCAATTATTCCCAGGATTATATCGAGCATGGATATAAAGAACTGGAAATTCTTCCCACGCCCGATGGCGGTTTTGCCATGGAGAAGAACTGCCTGCATATCTGGCCCAGGGCTTCCTACATGCTGATTGCCCTGCCTAATCCGGATGGCAGCTTCACCTGTACCCTGTTTTTTCCCTGGGAAGGTGAAACCAGCTTTGCCAGCCTGAAAGATGATCAGGCTGTGGAGCAATTTATCAGGCAGAATTTCCCTGATGCTGTTCCGCTCATGCCGAATTATCTGAGGGATTTCAACCAAAATCCCACAGGCAATCTGGTAACGATGCGAAGCTATCCCTGGGTGAAAGGCAAAACAGCCCTGCTCGGCGATGCAGCCCATGCCATCGTGCCTTTTTATGGTCAGGGTATGAACTGTTCGTTTGAGGATTGTCTGGTGATGGACGACTGCATTGAAACATACGGCGGAGATATTTCAAGAGCCTTTTCTGCCTATCAGGAACTGCGCAAGCCCAACGCCGATGCCATTGCGAATCTGGCTCTGCAGAACTTTGTGGAAATGCGCGACCTGGTGGGGGATGCCGACTTTCTTCATAAGAAGCACATTGAACACGAACTTACCGAGTTGTATCCGCATCGCTTCCGCAGCCAATATGAGTTGGTGGCTTTCAGCCAGGAGCCTTACAGTTTTGCGCTGGCTCAGGGCGACCGAAACAATGCCCTTCTGGAGCATATTATTTCCAATAAACTGGAATCTAAACTGTCAGACACCTTGCTGATGGAAAAACTGATGGATCAGTATCTTTGAGGCGGAAGCCCTTCGGGCTGATGCTTTATGAAGAAGATATCCCTATTCTGTTCAGGCCTCTTTGCGTTGCTGAATATCCTCCCGGCGCAGGATTTCTGTTCCTTGGTTCATATTCCGCTGGAGCAAAGAATGGCGCAGGCGGATGTGGTGGTTTCCGCGAAACTGATGCGGCAGGAGTGCTTCCGCGACCTTCGCGACAACCGAATTTATACCCGGAATTTCTTGGTTCCTGAGGCGGCCTGGAAAGGCTTGTCGTCATTGCCGGCTGCTTTTGAAATAATTACAGAAGGCGGTATGCTTGATGGGGAAGGGATGAGTTATACCAATACGCTGATGCCCAGGGTTGGTGATGAGGGTATCTGGTTCCTTTACCGGGATGCAAGCCGCGGCGGATTTCTTCCTTACGCCAGTTTGCAGGGTCTGTTACGCAAACACGAGGATGCCTATTACGAGTACAACGGCAGCCTTCTGGGTAAAGTTTCAGATTTTATGGCGTTGCCCTCCGTGCTCGCAGAAAAGCAGGAATTGCCCAAGCCGGCCGGCAGTGCTCAGGCGGTAGCAGCAGGTGCCATCAATTTCAGTCCTAAGAACGCCATTGCAGGCATCGGACAGGTGCTTACCATTACCGGCAGCGGCTTTGGCGCCACGCAAGGTACCGGTTATGTAGCCCTGAATCCCAATGGGATGGGTTTCAGTGACCCCATCGTGTCGGCTACCTTCCGCTACATTTCCTGGAGCGATTCGAAAATTGAAGTAGAAATACCTTCGGGATTCAGCACCAAAATCAGGGTTGTCGGCAGTTCAGGCGTGCAGGAGTCAGCCGATACACTGCATATTCTGGCCAATGTGTCTATGAGGCAATACAATCCGGCGGATTTTTTCTACCTGAACAATCAGAATACCGCAGGCGGCTACTATTGGACCATGCACCACGACATCCGGAACAATAGTGCGGCCAAACAGGCCACCGAAGACGTGTTCCGCCACTTCCGCTGCCGCACGGGCGTGCATTATACCCTGCAGAACAGCGGTACTTCGGCGCGCTTTAACCTGGGCGACAACGTACAATCCATAGCTTTTGATACTATTGGCAGTGAGTTATCTTCAGGTATTGTGGCTCGCTACGAACAACTGTGGAGCTCCTGCATCCTGGGTTCTGAGACCTTTTATTATGTGCGCTCACAAGAGTTACGCTTCTCGTCCAAATTCGATTATTACTACGGCACCGGAGCCGTTCCGGCAGGGAAAACCAAGTTTCGCTACGTGATGATGCACGAATTGGGCCATTCACTGCAATTGGGACATGTGAATGAAGAAGGGCAAACCATGCATCCCATCGTGGACAATCTGCCAGCCACCAAGTGGAACAAGCGCGATACGCTGACCAAGGAAGAAATTCAGGCCGGTTCTTATCTGGTGAAGCAATCCCGCGATTTCAGTTTCCGCGCCTGTGGCCTTCTGCCCATGTTACAACCTGCCAATTGCAGCGATGTTTACGGCAGCGCCAGCAGTGTACAGGATGCCTCATTTGAAGCTATTGAAGTTTATCCCAATCCGGCTGCAGATCTGCTGAACTTCCGCGGAATGCCTGCCGGAGTAACACATTTTGCCTTGTTCAGCAGCGATGGTAGCTTATACAGCAGCGGGAAAGCAGACGCAAGCACCCAGGTTTCGCTGCAGGGGCTTCCCTCAGGATGTTATTTCCTGAGTCTGGAACATCAGGGCAGGCGCAGCATGCACAAAGTGCTGAAGCTGTAAAGCGTATTCAGCGCTTCTTCTTATTGGCCTCTTCCAGGCTGTCGATTAAGTTCAGGTCGTACTTTGTACGACCGCGGAGTTCTTCTTTTTTGATTAAGGGGGCATTTTTTACGTAGCCCCTGAACATCACGTAGCCGCTGCCCAACACGGCAATCAGGAATATGATGGCTACGATGAGTTTATTTCTTTTTGATTGATTCATATTCAGGAAGGGAAAGAGATATTCAGGTTCAGGCCCAGTTGTTTCAGGTCATCCACTACTTTATCGTTTAATGGAATTCCTTCTTTCAGGCGCAGTTCCTGCATTTGCTGCTCAGGCTCACCGGGGATAATTACAGGTGCATCCGGATTGGCCGGCCTGGTTTCCTTAAAACGGCGTATCCAATGGTCGGTATGGGCCTTGAATTCGTCCAGCGGGCGGAAGCCGTCCACGCGCATGGCGCCTACAAAATGTCCGATGCCTTTGCCGGGAAGATCAGGCAATACCGGCAGGAACGAAACAAAGGGCGGCACCCAGGGGCCATAGTTGGCGCCGCTGAGCACGCCACTAAGAATATCCACTGAAGCAGAAAGTCCGTAACCTTTATAGGAACCGTGGTCCAGGTCGCTGCCCAGGGTAAGGAGCATACCGCCGTTTTTAAGTTCTGCCGGGTCATGGCTGGGTTGTCCGTTTTTATCCACCAGCCAGCCTTCAGGAATGGATTTATTCTTGCGCTCCGCTATTTCCAGCTTGCCGTTGCTGGCGGCAGAAGTAGCCATATCCAGAATTAATGGATGCTCTTCCCCGGCAGGGAAAGCCCAGCAGATTGGGTTGGTGCCCAACATGCGTTCCGCGCCGTTTGCAGGAGTCACCAGCGGACTGGCATTGGTCAGGGCAAAACCAATCATGCCGTGTTCCAGCGCCATCATGGCGTGAAATGCAGCAATGCCGAAGTGGTTGCTGTTGCTTACCGCCACCCATCCGGAGCCACAGTTTTTAGCTTTTTCAATAGCCAGCTTCATGGCGTGCGGTGCACTCACCAGACCCAGGGCAGAATCCGCATCCAGGGATGCTGTGCTGGGCGTTTCAGCCGTGATATGCATATTCGGGCTTGTGTTCACCCTGCCGGCCTGCCACAGCCGCACGTAACCACTGAGTCTGGCTACACCGTGTGAATCAATGCCCCGCAGGTCGGCAGCAAGTAACACGGAGGCAGCAGTGCGCGCATCGGCTTCGCTGCAGCCTATGTGCCGAAAAACCTGTTCAGCAAAATTGGCAAGTTCCGTATGGCGGATGATAAAGCTCATATACCTGCAAAATTAGCATCTTCCCTAACGTTGGCTCCGCGCACAACGGATTTTTTGTACCTGATAATCAAGGAGTTACAGGTTTTTTATGCGGGTTTTTAAAAAATAATCAATTTTGGAGGCAGCGAAAGGCAACGATCTTGGGTCTTCAATCCGAGAAGCGTTCAAATGAACACGATTAATGACAGATCAGGAGTTGGCGGAGGGATGCAGAAAGGAACTGAGACAGTTTCAGGAAGCGCTGTATCGTCGGTTTTCCGGAAAGATGATGGCTGTTTGCCTGAGGTATTGTCAGAATCGTGAAGATGCAGAAGACGCTTTGATGGAAACATTCATGAAGGTATTTGACCACATAGGCAGTTTTAACCATCAGGGTTCCCTGGAAGGTTGGGTGCGCCGGATTGCGGTGAATACGTCCATCAATAAAATCCGCAGTCGTCGCAATACCGCCACGCTGGATGAATCTTTACACGAACAGGAAGTTCCTGATTCTGTGCTGGACAATCTGGAAACTGAAGCGCTTTTTTCGCTGATGGGTAAACTGCCTGATGGATATCGGGTGGTATTTAACCTGCACATCATTGAAGAAATGAGTCACAAGGAAATTGCTGCATTGCTGCAGATTGAAGAGGCTTCATCTCGCTCTCAGTTATCCAAGGCCCGCAAATACCTGCAAAAGCTCATTCAACAACAACAGGAGGTCAGGAAATGAGCGGTGCGGATTTTAAAAAAAGGTTACAACAGGCAGAAATGGCGGTGAAACCGGGCCTGTTTGAACAGGTAATGGCTGCCAGAGCCCGGAAAAAAAGTCTGCGTTACTGGATTGCCGGCTCCGTGGTTTCCCTGATGTTGATTTTGGGTGCTGTCCTGTTATGGCAGGCTGATGCTGGAGGCGAGGCCAGGCAGGCAAATGCGAATGATGCGGCGAAGCCTCTGCCGGCTGTTTCTGAAAAGAATGCAAGGACTGCATCGTCAGCGTCGGAAGAAACTTCCATAAAAAATAATCAGGACGGTGCATTCGGAACCGAGCCAATTTCTTCTGCCAAGTCGGGCAATTCCGGTAAATATGTTTCCAAACCTGATCAAACCCGGGAATGGAACGCAGTGCTTCCGGTCAGTGCCAAGCAGGGCGGCTGGACGGTTTACCCACCGCTGAGTGCTTTGGATAAGCCTTTGAATACGCCCGAAACCGAACTCTTTGAAGTGCTTTACGGAAAATGGTTTGGCTTACTTCCTGCCCGGAATAAAAAGCCCGACGCAGCTTCGAAAAGCGCATATAATTCCGGTTTCAGGCCGGTACATAACGACTGGCTGATTGAAGTGTTGGCAGATCCTGCGCGGATGCAGCTTTACTCTGCAAGCACTTCTTACAACAAAATGCTGAACCGCACTGAACATCAACAAGCAGCCATGCAGGCGGTGATCAGGGCGGGCAAACAAATTGGAAACAATGTTCGTTGGTTCGTCGGTTTGAAATGGTCTGAGCAGCGCAGCCATTTTAACTATGACCATACTGTTTCGCAAAGCGCCACCGTTGTAGATGTATTGCAGGTAACCATTCGCGAGCCGGGTCTTCCGGATCGTCAGATTGCCGTGCATGATACCCACATGCTTCATACACAGGTAAACGCTAATTATTCCTCAGTCAACCGAATGCGCATGATTGGAATTCCCCTTGGTTTGCAATTCGCACCTGCCGGGAAATCAGGAAGTCTGTATGTTTTTGGTTCGCTGATGCCGGCGTATGTGCTCAACACAAGCGGCATGCGCGTGCAGCCCGATGGGACCGTGGCTTATATGGAATCTGCCGGATATATGCGGCGTTTTCAACTGAATACAGAGTTGGGATTGGGCATGCGTAAAACGCTGGCACAAGGGCTGTTTCTTACCCTTGAGCCACGTTTTAGCTATGGTTTGCTGAATTTAAGTCTTATGTCCGTGCGGCAGCAGGGCATCAACGTGGGCATGAGTGTAGGGTTAAGTTTCAGGCCGGGAAGATGAGGTATCTTTTGTTCATATTGCCCTGTTTCCTTGTTGCGGCCCTACATGCGCAAAGAGATACCGCTGTGCTGGAAACTTCCGGAGTACGCGCAGTGATTAATGCCGATGGCACTTGGGGACAATCGTCTCTGCCGGCGCTGAGCCTGAGTTCAGGAAATAAACAGGTGCCCATCTTGAATAAGCTTTCTGTTTGGGTGAGTGGAAGATCAGGCACCGGGATATTGGTGGGCAGTTTTAGTGATGTTTTTTCTGATTCATCAAATTTTCTGCCCGGGCCGCTTGGTCTTTCCGGGGGCGCTGCTGCGAATCCGGTGACCTGGAATAAGGTGTACACGGCTCACCAGTCACAAATTACACAACACCGAAAGTCGTTCAGGGATCAAGACTACCGGGTACCGGACCTGCTGACGGAATGGCCGGCTAATGGCCCTCAGGGTTTCGACGCCGTTCTCGCGCCTTTCGCAGACTTCGACCGCAACGGGAAATACAATCCGGAGCAGGGTGATTATCCTTTCGTAGCGGGTACATCCTGTGCCTATACGATTTCCAATGACTTCAGTCGAGGCGACTGGAAACAAACAACTACGCCCGGTATAGAAATACAGCAATTGGTAAGAACCTTTACAGAAGCGGATCAACAAATTCCAGCGTATTTAATTCGCTACACCTTGCACAACCGTTCCGTGCAGGATTATCGTGGCATGCGCCTTAGTCTGGCTGCTGATTTTGCCATAGGCAGCACTGCGGATGATTATCTGGCGACAGATGTAGGTCATAATGCACTGATTGCCTACAATGGTTCTGACAGCGACGCTTTCTTTGGGAAGTCAGCCCCTGCCTGCGCACTGATGTTTCTGAACAGACCGATAGGGGGTACCATGTATTTTGAATCAGGCAACGATGCCGTAAAAGGCAAACCGCTGAAGGCCCTGGATTATTACAACCTGGCCAGAGCTTGTTGGAAAACAGGTAAACCATTAGCCTTTGGCAATGCGGGCCTGGATGGAAAAAATGTAAGCTCTTATATCTACAGCAACGGAACAGACCCCGCTTTCAAGGATAAATGGAATGAATGGGAGGCCGCCAATTTTCCGGGACGAAGGACCGGCCTGATCAGCACGGATAGTTTCGATTTACCTGCGGGTTCATCGCTGATCATTGAAGCGTCTGTCGGAATCTTGCCTGCTGTTGGAAATAAACTTGATCTATGCCCGGCGCTTCTGGAACTGCAAAAG
>JAGWYC010000045.1 GCA_018969565.1 Bacteroidota bacterium
GCGCCGCGCATCGGTCATGGGAATGAACACGGCATCTTCCCATAATCCGGTTTCCTGACGCATATTCCAAGCCAAAGCCTGCAAAGTATCAATCGAAATAAGCGGGATGTCCCAGCCGAAACAAAGACCTTTAGCCAGGCTTGCACCTATGCGCAATCCTGTGTAGGAACCGGGTCCGCGGCTGATGGCAATGGCATCAGGATTACGACCGGCTTCAGCCCTGAGCGAGGCCAGCATGGGCGCAAGCTTTTCGGCATGCGACTGAGGTTCATTGTCGTTGATGACCGAACGCAACGCTGCTCCTTCAAAAAGTGCTGCGGAACAAAACCTGTCCGTACTTTCAATACATATAATAAGCGGTGTCATCAATTCTTGCTGTTCATTTCCCGGAAATGTCCATTCATGGCGATGGCTTTTTTAATGCGTTCAGCAGCAGATAAGTGCATGAATAATTCTTTCAGCCAATGCAAAATCCATTGTTGCCTTCCGGCGTAATCCTCCATTTGAAGCAGCTCATATTCCTGCTCCTGACTAAGACCCAGTTTATGAATAAATTCCGGTATGCGTGCACCGGATTTAATGCTGCCCCGGGCATCCTGCCCCATCAGTTGCAATACTTCCTGCAGCAGATCATCAGTACGCAAAGTCAATTCTTTATTTTCATCCTCATCAAATGCTCTGGGTGTGCATAATACCTGATCCGGGCGGTTTTCTTCTTTGGAAGCGAAGTAGTCGTTGACTTCAGCTACCTGTAAGCCCTTCACCAGAATATCAGAAGGCCCGCCGGAGTATGTATTCACCACCTGATGAACCGAGGCAATGGTACCTAGCGATTGTCGCTCGCCGCGAACTAAGGGCAACAGTACAAAGCCTTGATTGTTCCTGTTACACTCCGCGATCATCCACTGATAACGCGGCTCAAATATGTGCAGGGGCAGTATTTCCTGCTGAAAAAGGCACAGCGGCAAGGGGAACACAGACAACATCACAGGCATGATGCAAATTAAAACGCTCCGTTTAAAAACGGCACAAGATTTGGAACAGATTCATTGTAATCAGGACTTATGAAAAAACTTCACCTTTTTTTACTGTCGGCAACCCTGATTGGTTCTGCCGCAGCACTGATGAGCTTCACCAGAGAAGCAGGCGATGCCCCTCATCAGTATCTTCAACTCACCACCATTGAAAGCGCCGTTCCCGGCGGCTTGGCCCGTTCCCGAATGATTGCCACCGACAAAACCGGTGCCGTGGAGGAAGTGAAACTCGAGAACTTTTACAGCATGGTGGGTATCAATTTTGAAAATATCCGTTTCAATGATGCACAGATAACCACCAAACTGGAGGCTTATGCAGCCGAAGGTTGGGAACTGGTCAGCGTCAGTTCTGCGTTTACCGCGACTCCAAGCAGCCAGGGATCAGGTGGAAATGGCATTGTCATCAGCCGCTACCTCCTGAAAAAACATCATTGATATAAAACCTTCCTATTTCTTGTTTTTCCGAAGCATGACGGTAACGGGGAGCCCACAGCTTCCCGTTGCTGTTTTATCAGGAATGCAATCATAGGCTTTGGTGATTCGGCAGGTAACCACCATCCATTTGCCTTCCCTGCGCACCCTGAAATTAGTGTTTACACCTGAAGCCTTGTCTGTAAAAGATGTATCCCGCAAAGATGCCACATCAGCGATTGCGAATTTCTCTGCTGGAAGAATCAGGCTGCGCTCCCGCAACATTCCGGGTGTAACCAGAATATGGGCCGGGGGCAGGAGCCATTCGCGCAGATTTATGGAAATCAGGCTATCCCGACGAGCCACAATTCCCGGGGCTGCACAAACTCCTTCAAAAATCATATCGCCATCTTTGTCGCGGCTTGCACGGCAGTCCAGCAGCCATGAACCGGGGAGTAGCTCCCTGCAAACCCCAATATCTGTTTCAGCGCGCGCCGCAGCGGACAGATTTCCATAAGACCGAAATACTTGGGCATTCCTTCCGGAAAAAACCCTGCGGAACTGAAACAGGCTATCGCCGCTCCAAAGCAGATTACCAACATCCCTGTTCCTAAGGTCCGAAGGCTTGGGTAAACTGCCCCAGTAAGGTTTATCGGGTTTCGTTACCGGAATGAACAAGGCGTTACAGCCTGCATATTCATCCGGTACACTTTCCATCAAGGCACCGCTGCTGCTGATGAAGCGCGCTGCTCCGGGAACATGGAGGAACATGGCCGTCATGTCGGGCAGATAAGGTAAATCAAAGTCCGGAGGGAGATTCCTGCGGTCTCCGGTCCAGACCATTTGATGTTCCATGGACAGCATGCTCAGCAACTTTTCCATCAAGGCATGGTTGTAAGTTAAATGATGTTTGCGAAACAGGAACGGCAGCGCTGACAGAATCTGCAGTTGCGAAGCCGGTTGCAGCTTTTCCGCTTGTTTATAAACGTGGTTGAGTGCTTTTATTTCTTTCGCGCTCAGGGTTTGAGCCATAGATTGCAGCACCTGTACAGCCGCGTCGTCCCATCCGGGCATATCGCCGGCACGGGTCTTTCGCAGGATGATGCGCAACCCGGGCGGAAACATATCT
Source organism: Bacteroidota bacterium (assembly GCA_018969565.1). Classification (GTDB taxonomy): domain Bacteria; phylum Bacteroidota; class Bacteroidia; order NS11-12g; family UBA955; genus REEB481. The sequence continues at coordinate 2,575 of JAGWYC010000045.1, forward strand.
GCTGATTGGAGGGAGTCTTTTCTTTTTTGAAGAAGCAATTCGGTAAACACTTTCCCATCCCGGTTTTGCCTTTCGGCCGACGCCTGCATGCCCGCAACTCCATATTGCAAGGTGAGTTCCGGAGGATGGATGAGGGTTAATTTCACCGGAGCGGCCACAGGCATGGGGTACCACTGGCTGAGGTAAGCGGTATGCGGTATTTCTGTGACCCAAAGATATTCCAGCACGGTTCCCGGCCTGCGGCCTCCGAACAACATCGTTCCCGGCCCTTGTTGTTGTGAATCAACAGAAACCAACTCCTGTGTTGTAGCATTCAGCATCCTTCCTGAATCATCCCACAAACGGGCGTCCAGTTGCAGCAGCTTTCCGGGGAAACGCTCGCGGCGATGCGCCTGTAAAGCCTTCCAACTATGATAGTACACCTTGCGGTGGATGAGGATAAATACCGAACCAGAAGCGTATTCCAGCAGGCGGGTATCGGCCAGTACCAGAGGTTCTATTCCCGGTTCTGAAACAGGCGGAACTACAGCAGGCGCCTGATTCCCCCATAAATAATAGCGGAACTCGGGCTTCTGCGCCTGCAAGTCGGGCGGGCCGCTGAATATCACTCCTAACAGCAACAACCATAGAAGACCGCTTTTTTTCATAAGGACAATTCTTTAGCAGGGTCCCAGAAACGCTGCTCGAAATCAAGCACTTGATCATGCTGAACACGTACACCTTCGCCTTCCAGTTGCTGTTGCATAGGCCTTTCCGGCGGGAAATGTGCTTTGCCGCTAAGCATCCCTAAACGATTTACCACACGATGTGCGGGTACCGGCGGTAAAACATCATGGCTGTTGTTCATGGCCCAACCAACCAGGCGACTGCTTTTTCCGGTTCCCAGAAAACGCGCTATGGCGCCATAAGTACAGACCCTTCCACTCGGTATGAGGCGAACTACTTCATACACCTGCTCATAAAATGACATATTCTCCCGCTCGGGCATGAATTGGAACAAATTTTGCGAAATTTGACAGCAATATATCCATTCTTATGCAGAAGCACGCATCCGCACTATTCTTAAGCCTCGTGGCAACTTTTTCCGGGCTGTTGGCACAATACCCCGCGCCGGTTGTTACCAACTGGGCTGAGAAAAATCCTGTGGGCATTTACCCGAAGTTGAAGAATGCGCCCACCTGGGACGGTCGTTCTCCGGGCAACTACCGCATAGAAATACGCCTGAAAGGCATGCAACCCGGGCTGGTATATCTGGCCGACCACTTCGCCGATGCCAAATACCTGCGCGATACCGCAGTGGCCGATAAAAACGGGGTTGCCGTATTTACGGGAACCAAACGACTACAGCGCGGTATGTACCTGTTTGTGTTCAACGGAAAGTCGGAAATGTTTGAACTGGTGATTGACGATGATCAGGATTTTATCATCACCACCGACACTTCCTGGAATGCCGACTTCTACAGCAAGATGAAGGTTGAAGGACATGAAGGAAACGCAGCCTTTGCCGAGTACAACAAAAGCCGCCGTGTTTACGCCGAAAAGCGTTACTACCTCACTCAGGATTTGCGTGCCCTGAAAGACAGCATAGGCAAGTTTCCTGAAAAACCCGGTAAAGAGCAGAAAGTCGCAAAAACCTCGCTGGAAAAGCAAATGTCTGCCCTCGAAAAGCAACTTCAGGCAGTGGACATCAAGAATAATGAATTAGACAGTTTATACATTCTGAAATATCCGAAGCATTATCTATCCAAGTTTTTACTGGCTGTTCAGGAAGTAGATGTGCCTCGTGAAATCCCGCTGGGCAAAGATGGAAAACCCGATAGCATGGGTGCCGTATATCGCTACAAGGCTCATTTCTGGGATAAGGTGGATCTGTGTGAAGACGGGCTGATTCGCTCCCCATACAATGTACTGAAAAAGAAGATTGACGAGTATTTCGACAATCTGGTAACGCCGGTAGTGGACTCCATTGCCTATGAAGCAGACCGACTGATTGCCCGCGCAGGCTGCTCCCTGGAGAATGAAAAATACCTGATATGGTATATCACCAACAAGTTTGAAACCAGCAAGATTATGTGCATTGAAGACGGTGTATTCGTGCACATGGCTAAAAAATACTACTGCCAGGGACGTGCCTGGTGGTGCGACTCTGCTACCATTGCCAAGATGTGCGAAGGCGCAGACCGCATGAGCCATACCTTATGTGGAACTCAAGCACCGGACCTGCAACTGTTTGATACCGCCGGTGTACCTAAGCGCCTTTTTGCCCTGCAGGCACCCTATACCTTCGTAATATTCTGGGATCCAACCTGCGGCCATTGCCAAAAGGTCGTTCCTGAATTATACAGCACTTACCTCAGGCACAAAAATGAAGGCTGGAAAGTGTATTCCATCGCCAGCCGCGACAAGGAAAAAGAGTGGCGCGAATACTTGCAGAAGCACCCTGAAATTAAAGAATGGGTGAACGTTTGCAAACTTGAAGAAAACTCCCTGTGGCATCTCAACCTCTACAATTACAACAACATCTCTAACCCGACCATTTTCATTCTTGATCAGAATAAGAAAGTGATTGCCAAAAAGATTGATGTGGAAAAGATTGAAGAATTCCTCAAAAACTACGAAGAGGTAGAGGCCCGGAAGAAGCAGTTAAAATAATTTTAGCGGCTTCTGTTCTTCACGGCTTTTGCGCCAATCCTTGTATAAGGTGCCTGTAAAAACAGTAGCGCCTATGGAGTAGATACTTCCATTATAGGAAGGTCCTGCGCCGTTGGCCATTCTGAAACCGAGACCGGCGGAAATGCCCAAATAGCGCGTAAGGCGATATAGCGCGGTCATCTGCGCTTCCAGAGGAAACATAAACACACGCACGGTTTCACCCGGAACACCGTTTCTGATATTGGTTTTAGAGGCCAGCCCCATTCCCAGTTGTGCCGGAATTTTCAATTCCCACCGCGTGTCTTTGTAAAACAAATATTCGAACGTAGCGCTGGCGTAAGTCATGCCGAGGCGGCGGTACAGCGTATCTCCCGGACGGCTGTATTGCAGAGAAAAAATGCGGCGTTGCAGGGTGTATAAACCTGCATAAACCCCCACCCTGCCGTAATCCCAGCCGAGGCGGCCACCCAAAACCGAAGCAGCACTGGCGCCAATAAAAGAACTGCGGCCGTCCAGCGACATGGTAAAAGAAGGTTTAGCAGCAAACCACGTGCGTAAAGAATCTTTGAAATGCAGCACCTGTGCTTCACAGGCTTGTTGCAGGCAACCAAATGCAATTAGAAACAGGAGCTTGCGCATGAGCGGTTCACAAACTTAAAAACGTCCGGCCAGCCAGTATGTTGCTTTCGGCCAAATCCATAAAAAAAGGCCTGTTATTCAGGCCTTGGGGTGGTATCGGACGGAATCGAACCGCCGACACAAGGATTTTCAGTCCTTTGCTCTACCAACTGAGCTACGATACCATTTCGAGCAGGACATTTTCCTGAACGAGGGTGCAAAAATACATCTTTCCCCAGTACCTTGCAAACAGAACTATGAATCCTGAAATTGAAGCTTTTGAACAGTTTCGTTCGGCCATGAACGAAAAAATTTTAAGCGCCGATAATCTGGTATTGAAGCGCCTGTTCAATCTGGATACGCAAACCTATCAGGAAGGGGCTTTGAGCGTAAAAACCAAGGAAATGCTGGGCCTGGTGGCTTCCCTGGTGCTGCGTTGCGATGATTGCGTCAAGTATCATCTGGGAAAATGCCGTGAACAAGGTGTAAACTCGGACGAGTTGTTTGAAGTGCTGGCCGTGGCCAATATTGTAGGCGGCACCATCGTGATTCCGCATACCCGCCGTGCCGTTGCCTATTGGGAGGCGCTGCACTCAGACTCCTGAACCGGCGGCTCGGGCTTCGGCAATAGCTTCAAGTTCTTCGTACCAAGAGGCGCCCATCCTGCGAATCAACGCCTCTTTCAAAAATTTGTATAGCGGTATCTGCTGCTCATGCCCCGCAATGCAGGCCGACTTACAGATATACCAACGGTGATTATTCATCACCAGAAACTCACCATAGTTGTTGATGCGAATTGGATACAGATGACAACTTATGGGTTTCTTGAATTCGGTTAAGCCCTGTTGCCAGGCGCGTTCCATGCCGCAAAGGGTAACGCCGTTTTCGCGGATGGCAAAAACGCAGGCTCCGTCGGGATGGCAACGAATCACGGCTTCTCCGTCACTGTCGCGCTCCCAAAATTCAGCTTGTGCAAGCAATGCCTTACTGTTTTCGGGCAAAACCTCCTTGATGGCCGGCAAAGCGGCCTCTATAGTGGCAATCTCTGCTTCATCCAGGGGCGCACCCGCATCGCCCTGAACGCAACATTCTCCTTTGCACAAATGCAACTGACAGGCAAAATGCCCCTCCAGTATGTCTTCACTCACCAGCGCTTCACCAACAATGAGCATCAGAAATTGCGGTTGTTCAGGTAATCTTCAAATCCTTCTGACTCCAACTTTTCAGCCTTGTTCAGCACTTCCAGTTCCAGATTGCGCTTGTAGGCCTGAACCCTTTGTGACAGTTCATGATTGTTCAGCGCCAGAATCTGTGCGGCCATGATGCCCGCGTTACGCGCCCCGTTGATGGCCATGGTGGCCACGGGAACACCGGGGGGCATTTGTACAATCGAATACAGTGAATCTAAACCCGACATGGTTTTCGACTGCACCGGCACGCCAATTACGGGCAAATGCGTGATGCTGGCCACCATACCCGGAAGGTGGGCTGCTCCGCCGGCGCCGGCGATGATGGCATCAAATCCGTTTTCATGCGCAGAAGCTGCAAAGTCAAACATCCTTTTGGGTGTGCGGTGCGCGGATACCACGGTGAGCTGGTATTCCACCCCGAAATGTTCCAGGATGCGGGCGGCTTCCTGCATTACCGGCAGGTCTGAATCCGAACCCATGATGATTGCTACTTTGGCCATATTTACTACAAAATTAGGCGGTTCCTGACGATTGTACTGCCGAGCCGGGCTTCCGCCACAGGTAATCCGCGCCGGACAACAAGAGGTAGGCCAGGAATATCCAGGGTACTGATTGCCAGCCCTGAAGGATGATTCCCGCAAGCATGATCAGTAAAAAGGTATAATGAAAAGGTTGGGCGCGCAGGCTGAACGACTTGAATTTAAAAGCCATCAGCGGCAAATCACTCACCAGCAGGTAGGCGGAAATAACCGGAAACAGGGTAACAAAGCGGAAATGGGTAATCACCGGTTCCAGCAGCCCCTGAGCTTCTACGATGAATGGAAACGAGGCGATGAGCAACGCATTAGCCGGGGTGGGCACACCCAGAAAGCCGGTGGTCTGTCGCTCGTCAATATTGAATTTCGCAAGCCTGTAGGCAGAAAACAGGGGTATGGCCAGAAAAACGTAGCCGTTGATACAGAAGCCTTCGGCGGCGCAATAGCCATTGCTGATGGCCAGATATTGCATGATGAAGCCCGGGGCCACACCGAATGTTACCAGGTCAGCCAGCGAATCCAGTTGAACCCCCAGAGGCGAATTGGCCTTGAGCAGGCGCGCAGCAAAGCCGTCCAGGAAGTCGAAGCCTGCAGCCAGCAGCATGAGCCAGGAGGCCTGCACGGGCTTCCCGTTGAATACTGCTGCGATGGCCAGACAACCGCAGGCCAGGTTGGACAGGGTGAGCAGGTTGGGAATCTGTTTCATCATTCTTTAATCACGAAGCCCAGGGTAGCTTCCAGGTATTTGGTATGCTGCGCGAACTTAGGGGTTCCCGGCAAGCGTTTGCCTTCATAACGCCAGTCAGCGCGTGACAAGTCGCGACCCACACCGCCGGAAATGCCCAGGCTGAGCGGCCCCAGTGCATAACGGAAATGTGCAGCTACAGAAACCAGCAGGGCAGGATTTCGGTATAAAACACGTTCAGTGGGCAGGGGATTCAGGAAATTCTGAGGCTTATCTGCCGCTTTCAATTCCAAGCGCGACATGGCGAAGCCTATTCCGGTGCCAATGGCCAGGTTGAAATGTCTGGAGCGCAGCAGGTCTTTAGAGGTTTCTGATACGGCACGGAACATATTAAAGCGCATCATCGAGTCAGACTGGGCGCCGTAGCGCAGATTGCGTGTGGGAAGCCACAACATGCTGAAGCGTCCACCTGCTGATTCATCCCATTTGGTCGGGAAATAGGCGATGTCAAAGCCCTGCATCACCAGGTTGTCGGCAATCAGTGGAAGCCCGAAGCCCTGCAGTGCCTGATTCAGCGGCCCCAGTTTCGTCCATTCCCGATGATACACATAACTCATGTGCGTGAATTCGTACTCAGATTGGTAATCGTAATCTTCTTCCTCATCGTAATCGAAATCCTCTTCCGTGATGTTGTTGAACAGCACAAAGTCATAACGCGAGGCCAGCACCGGATAGCTCTTCTTAAGGGTATCCAGAGAAAACAGGGCTACGCTTCCTTCAGGCGTTTCAGCAGCAAAGGCTTCCACTTCCTGCTCCTGTGTGTTTTTATCATTTTCCTCATCATCATCGGCACCATCTGCATAAAAATAGCCGATGGTAACCACATGGCTGCGGAAGGGCTCCGGCATCAGCGTGGACATTTTCTGCGAGATGGAGTTATAGTTCAGCCAGCCACAGGGGCCATTCTGTAAAGCCGTTCCCGCGTGGCAACGTCCGAATTGTCCATAAAATTTACCCTTGGGATAGCGCAACAGCAATGCCTTCATGTTGTCGTACATCACCTTTTCACGGAAGGTGTACTGAAAGGGCGTGTACTCGTAATCATCCCATTCCAGGTATTGCTTCAAGGACCGCAGCAGGGTATCGGTCAGGCCGAAATTCTTGCCTAGATAGCTTCGGTATTGTGGCTTCAGGCTGTCGAATTGTGCCAGGAATAGCCGCAAGGTGGGGCGCACCTCATAATTTTCTGCGGATACATCCGATGCATCGTTGTCATAGCCTTCTTCATCTTCCTCTTCATAAGAAGAACTTCCCTGGTGATAAATCTGCCGGGCCAAGCCCTTGATGGCTTCCACACCCACCAGCAAGTCGTCCGGAATACCGGAATCGGGAAGTAGTTGTTCCAGCAGCAGCAGCGGCACATCGGTGTATCGTTCCACGTCGATACCGCTTACAATCACTTTGGCAGAATCAGGCAATTCCCGGTTCCATTCCCGCATGGCGCGGTACATGTCCATATAATCGCTGCCGGTGGTATTATCCAGGATATCCAGCCAGATGGAATCGCCGGTATTGATGTACTGCTGCAGCACATATCCACGCGCAAAGCCCAGCTCCAGAATCATGTTGCGCACCCCTCCCCTCTTATGCAGGTAGCGCATCAGTTTCAGCTCCATGGCACTGTTGAATTCCATGAAACGATGATCTTCTCCACCAAGAAAGAACCGCCCGTATTTAGCCGCAGAATCCATCACCTCAAACCCGGAAAAGGAGTCGTTAATCTGGTAGTCAATCAGCCAGGCCCGGGGTGTTTGCGCAGGGGCCGTGATATCGGGCGGAGAAGCACTATCGTGATTCTTTTGCGCGGAAGCCTGCATGGCCGTGAGCAGCAGGATGCCGCAGAAGGAAAAAAGTCTTTGTTTCATAGTACCGGTATTATAACAGGTTCAATACCTGTTCTCGTATTTGTTCCAGATGTTCTTTCATATCCACCACCGCCTGTTGCATGGGGAAATGGTTTGATTTAACACCCATCGTATTGAGTTCTCTTCCAATTTCCTGGGCGATGAAATTGAGTTTCTTGCCTGATGGTTCCTTCAGCAGACAGGTTTCAAAGTAATCCAGATGCTGGGCGAGGCGGTTCTTTTCTTCGCTTATATCCAGCTTTTCCACGTAGAGGATGACCTCCTGCTCGAAGCGGTTGCGATCCATCCTGCCTTCCGCCTCCTGCGATTCCAGGGCGGCCCAGAGGCGTTTGCGCAGCAGTTCACGGCGGGGCTGTTCTTCCTGTTCCACCAGTTTCAAGCCTTCCCGAATCTGAAGCAAAGCATGCCGCAGGATTTCCCCGATGCGGCTTCCCTCCTGCTTGCGGAAACTTTCCAGATTTTCGATGCTCTGTGTCAAGGCCTGAAAGAAGGTGCTGCGCAACAGTTCTTCATCGGTAGTTTCGTTTACCCGCAGTACATCAGGCATGGCCATCACCTTGCCCAACAGGTCGTGTACCTCGGTATTCAGCTTCTCGGCCAGCAGTTTCATTTGCGAGGCGTAGGCTTCCGCAAGAGGAATATCGGCGCTTACACGGCTGCTGTTTTCTGCGCCGGGCAGGTATTCCATGCTTACCGAAGCACTTACTGACCCGCGCTCCAGTTGCTCGCGCAGGCGCTGCCTCAGCTCAGGTTCGAAGGCGGAAAAATTCCGCGACATACGCACATCCAGGTCGAAGTACTTGCCATTCAGCGACTTCAGGGA
>JAGWYC010000380.1 GCA_018969565.1 Bacteroidota bacterium
AGCACCTTGCAGCGATGCCCGTCTGATACACCGCGCAACCATACATCATAGTCTTCGGCGCTTTTAAACTGTGCATCATAAGGAAAAGCCTCCAGAAAGGTTTTCCTGGCTAAAAGGGTAGAATGAAGGATGGTATTGGAAAAAGGAAGGCGGGCCGCACAGGCTTCCGGAGTCAGGGCAGTGCCCCAAATTTGCCCTGTAGGCTTTCCTTTCTGATCTATAACCGCTGCACAGCCGGCAACCATACTCAGCGAAGGATCCTTTTCAAAAGCTTCAAGCTGCAACTTCAGCCGCTCCGGCTCCGCCAGATCATCGCTGTCCAGTACCGCTATATAGGTTCCCTGCGACAAAGAAACCAAGCGATTGCGTGTGGCACTGATGCCCAGGTTTTGTTCATTGCGGTAATAGCGGATACGCGGATCCTGAAACGACTGCACAATACTTGCCGAGTTATCGGTAGAAGCATCATCCAGAACAAGCACTTCGAAATCGGTGAACGATTGCGCCAATACCGATTCCAGGCAGGCCCTGATATACGCTTCCCTGTTATACAGCGGTATGTTCACTGAAATCAATGGCATAAGTTTCCTGCTTTATGGTTTCTGAGCAAATCCCTTGATGCGCCTGAGAAAGACACGGTTCATCAGCCTTGTGCTGATCCCGCTGGGGTCGGCATCCACCAGCGATTTTGGAAATCGGTATTTCCATGTAGGTTCCATCAGATCCACATTTTTGAACTTGCCACCTGAAAAATGTTCGGGTTCAAAGTGATGGAACGGCTTGCCGAAGGAGTTGAAGAAATATCCGTACATCACCGCACCGTGCTTCTCCTTTGGAGGAAGATGGCGGCTCAGCAATAGTTCCATCACCTCTTCGTGGCTGGTCGGTATATAATTGCTGCCCAACTGGTCATAAAGACTTGGACCGGCAAGGATAGAGGGTTTGTCCCAGTAAGTAGCTTCAATGCCCACCGTAGAGTTGAAGGTGAGCACGACCGATGCATTATCCAACAGGGCGTAGGTAGAAATGGAAGATTCAGGAGCAATAAACACCAGATGCTCTTGTTTCATAGATTCCAGTTCTTGCTTTTCTGCCTCCGAAGCGCCTTTCAGATTCGGATGACAACGCAGATATACCCTTACATCCGGATATTGCTGCAGTTCGCGGCAGATTCTTCGGATGGCATTGTACTGATTCATGTACAACTTATTCTTCCAGTCGTCGGTGCAACTGATAAACTCATCTTCGCTTGAGTTGAAGATGACGATGTTGTGTTTATCCGGATCCCATTCTTCCGGCATGGTTCCTTCTTTCTGGTCTTTCACGAACGAAAACCAGCCCTGCTCCTGCCCTTTTCTGCGTTCTGTGTAAAAAAGGTTGCCTATTTCTGAGCGCAGGGGTTCCTTGGCCTGCTCCCAGGCTTCCACCACGAGTTCCTGGATAAACAGGTGGTCCTGAGGAAGTCTGTTTTTAAATATCTCGTAGTGTTTCCAGTTGTAGCCGCGTTCGTGGATATGGCATTCAATTCCGGCTTCCAGGCAGGCGCTGAGCATGGCTCTGGGGTTCGGCAGCCTTCCATTAAATACATAAACCAGATCCGGTTTTTCCTGCTGAAGAAAATTCTTACAGGCCGAATAGGTCAAGGCCGCATGGGCCAACAGATTTTTCAGCTTGGTGTTGTTGCTGCTTACATCCAGAGTGGAATCGCGCAGTATGGAAACCAGTGTTGAACCAACGGCA
>JAGWYC010000046.1 GCA_018969565.1 Bacteroidota bacterium
GTTAATCCGAAGAATGAACTGGGTAAACCGCTGGTAGAACCCCTGGAACTGATTGCCAAACTGCCCGATACCTTCGCCCACCTGGTTGGTCCTGCCGCCATCGTAGGTCTGGTAAGCCTGCTGATTGTATTCCTCTGGCCCCGCGTGAAACAATCTTTCCTGAAGAAGATTCCTGCGCCCATCGTGGTACTGCTGGTGGCCATACCGCTGGCTCAATATCTGGCGCTTGGAAAGAATCAACTGGTGCACTTCGACCATAACCTCGCTGAAACCCTGGAGGTGGATGTGGACTTCGGCGGAATGGCACAAACCGGCATCTTCATTAAATATGTCATCATGTTTGCCCTGGTGGGAAGTCTGGAATCGCTGCTTACCGTAAAAGCTGTGGACATGCTGGACCCCTGGCACCGCAAGAGTAAAGCCAATAAAGACCTTATGGCGGTAGGCGCGGGCAATATGCTTGCCGGTGTTTTCGGCGGCCTTCCTATGATTAGTGAAGTGGCCCGAAGCAGCGCCAACGTGAACAACGGAGGTCGCACCCGCTGGGCAAACTTCTTCCACGGTATTTTCATCATGATTTTCCTGATTCTCGACCTGCAATTCAACGACCTGATTCCCACTCCGGCTTTGGCCGCCATGCTGATTGGTGTTGGATTTAAGCTGGCCAGCCCGAAGGAATTTGGTCTTATGGCTAAAGTAGGTACCGAACAGCTGATTATATTCTGCACCACCATCATCGTTACTCTGGCTACCGATTTGCTGATTGGCATAGGAGCCGGCATCGTGGCCAAGCTAATTACTCAGCTGGTATTCGGCGCTCCTATGGGAGCCATGTTCCGCGCCCATACCGCCCTGCATGGAAACAGCTTAAAAGTGGCAGGCGCTGCGGTGTTCAGCAACTGGCTGGGCATTAAAAAGCAACTGGTCAAGATACCGCTGTCCACCGATGCCAGCATTGATTTGAGCGCCTGCAACCTGGTTGACCACACTGTTTCCGATAACCTGCACCACCTGCAGCGTGAATTTAAATTAGCGGGAGGCTCTTTAAAGGTTATCGGCCTCGAAGAATTCAAGTCGGCTTCCAAAAGCAAGCATGAGCACGCTGCTCGTAATAAACCCAAAAACGGCAGGAAGAATTTGCGCGAAGCTGTAGAAAGCATTCGCAAACCGTAATCCCGGAGGTTTGGCCTGGGAAGTCCAGGGCTTAGCCCTGGGCTTCCATCCAGGCTTCCAGCAAAAAGTCGTAATCCTTCTGCAATTGCCCAATCTGCTTGCCTAGCCCTTCATATTCCTGACCAAGTTTCCCTACCAGGGCCAAATCAGCGGCAACCGCAGGATCGGCCAGTCTTGACTCCATTTCGGCACGGGCGGCTTTAAGTTCATCCAGACGATGCTGCATAGCCTCCAGCTCTTTCTCCATCTTGCCGAGTTTGTTTTTTTCTTCGGAAGTTTTGGCGGGCGACGGCGAAGTAGTCTGCTTTTCCGTCTTCAGCGGTTTGGGTTCCTGAGCCGCCAGCATTTCCTGTCTGCGCGCAAACCACTCGTTGAATTCAGGATAGGAGCCGGGATACTCTTTAATCAGGCCATCTTCCACATACCATATTTTGTTGGCTACTTCTGAAACGAAATAGCGGTCGTGGCTTACCAGCACAAAGCTGCCTTTATAGTTCTTCAATGCTTCGGCCAGCAAGCCTGAACTTTGAATATCCAGGTGGTTCGTAGGTTCGTCAAGCAGCAGCAGATTACTCTCCTGCACCAGCGTTTTAGCCAGTGCCACACGGGCCTTTTCGCCACCACTCAGCAGCTTAATCTTCTTGAATACCGAATCGCCCGTAAACAGGAAGCAACCCAATACTGTGCGCACCTCCCGCTCGGTGAGCAAAGGCGCTGCATGACCGAGTTCATCCAGCAGATTTCGGCTGAGGTTCAGACTCTCCAACTGATGCTGTGCATAGAAGGCCGTGTCCACCTGATAACCGATTTCCACGGAGCCCCCATGACTTTCAGTGCCGTTGATGATGCGCAGCAGGGTGGATTTACCAATGCCGTTAGCCCCAATGAAAGCAATCTTGTCGCCGCGTAATACCTGAGCCTCTCCGCCTTTCAGCACAGTTTGCGCTCCGTATGCCTTGGTGATGTCCTTCAGGTGAATGAGCATCTTGCCGGGTGTGCGCTTGGTTTTGAAGTCGAGCTTTAATACCACGCCATCTTCAATCACTTCCTCTACACGTTCCAGCTTTTCCAGTTGTTTCACACGCGACTGAACCGCGGTTGCCTTGGACGCTTTATAGCGGAAACGCTCAATGAAGCGCTGCTGCTGTTTGATGTATTGCTGCTGGTTTTCGAAGCGGCGCTGCTGCATGGCATCGCGTTCCTGCTTCTGCTCCAGATATTCGAAATAGTTTCCGGTGTAATGGTACAACTGCTGATGGGCGATTTCCACCACACGGGTGACCACGCGATCCATGAAGAATCGGTCGTGCGATACAATTACGAAGGTGCCGCGGTATTCGCTGAGGTATTCTTCCAGCCACTCAATACTGGGCATATCCAGGTGGTTGGTGGGTTCGTCAAGCAGCAGCAAATCGGGTTGCTGAAGCAGCAGTTTGGCCAGCATCACGCGCATGCGCCAGCCTCCGCTGAAGGATTGCAGGGGCTGATTCAGTTGCCAGGTTTCAAAACCAAGACCTTCGAGGATCTTTTCGGCCTCATTGTCCAGTTCATAGCCGCCCAGGGTGCCAAACTCTTCCTGCTTTTCGGCAAGGAGATTCAGGGTTTTATCGCTGTGGTCGGTTTCGATTTGAACCAGCAGTTCATTGATTTCCTTTTCCAGTTGCACCAAGCGCCCGAGTCCTTGTCTGGCTACCTGGAGGATAGGTTCAGCAGACTCATAGGAAAGCATATCCTGATTCAGGAAGCCGATGGTGAGGCCACCGGTTTTATTCATGATGCCTTCGCGGAGTTCGTATTCACCGGAAATCAAACGCAGGAGGGTAGATTTTCCCGTGCCGTTCTTGCCGACAAGGCCAATTTTCTCGCCGGGCTTAATATGCCATGAGGCGTTGCGGTACAGGTATCTGCCGGCAAATTCGAAGCTAAAATCGGTAAGCGCTAACACGTTTTGGAAAAGGGCTTCAAAGTTCGTGAAAAAAGTTGGGTGAAGTATCTGAACGGCAGATTCAGAAGATTGTCCTTATAGCTCCTGCTGCCTCACACCCAGATAACGGCAAGTAATCCGAAGATCATGAGCCGTTTGATGGTTTGGGAGGAGGGCCCGGCGGTCTGACTGCGCAGCAGCGTGACGGCCTGATGCAGGATGCCCAGGGAGGCAAGGGCCACGTGCAGCCGGAACATCCATCCGCCAGGATGGAAGACCGCCAGGGCCAGAGCAACCCCAAAAGCCAGGCACAAAGTCAACGCCGCCAGTTTCAACGTCCGGGCCGAACCGTAAACCACAGCCATAGTGCGAAGCCCCGCGCGCTCATCCCCTTCCCTGTCGTCCACGTCTTTAACCCATTCCCGCGACAGATTCAGCAAAAAAGCCATCATCGTAAACTCACTGAAGGGCAGCACCGAAGCATCTTCCAGCCCTTTGCGGGAAACAAATACCACCGCGCCGGTAAGCAGCGCCACTAAAATATTCCCCGCAGGAGGCATCCCTTTGAGGTCGCTGCTGTAGAAGAACAAGAGCAGGTTCACCGCCACCGTAAACAGAAAAAAGGCCATATCCACCATCCATGATGCACCGATGGAAAGCGCCAGCAGAATGCCATACACGATCCAGGCGGTACGAGGACGAATCACCGTGCCTACCACACAACGCTCCGGCTTGTTTACCGCATCCGCTGCCTGCCCTTCAATATCATTCACCACATTGCCTGCAGCAGCGGCAGAAAGCGTAGCCAGAATCAGGAAACCGGCATCCGTCCAACGCAACAGGTCGGGATTCAGGGTGTACAGGCTGTGCAGGAACTTTTCCAAACCAACATCCATCCAGCCCGCGCCCTTGGCCATGAACAATACCTGCGTAAGCAGGATGATCAGCAGGTTTACGGGCCGAACTATCTGAATCAGGGCGCGGAACTTCGCATTCAACGTGATTTCGGGAATTTCATGCGGTAGGAAACATTCACCCTGCCAACGCTGATGTTGCTCAGCCGTCCTTTGAGCAGGTTACGCTTCAGCGGAGAGATGCGGTCCGTGAACAGCACCCCTTCTATATGGTCGTATTCGTGCTGGATGATGCGGGCAGCCATGCCATCGAATACGGCCTCGTGCTCGCGAAACTGCTCGTCCTGATAGCGTATGCGCAGCTTCGCATGGCGGCTCACAGGCTCCCGCACCTGGGGAATGCTCAGACAGCCTTCTTCAAAACTCCATTTATCATCAAACTCTTCCAGAATGATGGGGTTGATGAAGGTCTGTTTGAAATCAACCGGATCGATCTCGTCAATTTCGCTGCCATCCACCACAAAAAGCCGGATGGGCAGGCCGATCTGAGGCGCTGCCAGACCAATGCCGTTGCTGGAATACATGGTTTCGTACATGTTGGCAATCAGTTCCTTCAGGCCCGGATAATCAGGGCTGATGGGCTCCGCCTTCTGGCGCAACACCGGACTACCGTAAGCGTAAATGGGAAGAATCATGACTGCTGCTGCAAATACACCTGCAATAATAATACGGCGCTCACCGTGTCGGTAAGCCCTTTTTCGCGGCGTTTCGACTTCTTCACCCCCGAGGCTACCAGCGAAAAACGTGCTTCCCTGCTGGATAACCGCTCGTCTATGTAGTGGATGGGGATATCCGGAAAAGCCTGCTGCAGTGCAATGGCAAAGGCCTGCACGGGCGCGGTAGCATGGGTATCTGAACCATCGAAGCGCGTAGGCATGCCCAACACAAAATCAGTGACAGGCTCTTTCGCGCAATACGCCTGGATCCAGGCCATCAGGCCGGTGGTTTCCTGAGCGCCCAGGGGCGTGGCCACAATCCGCAGCGGATCGCTCACCGCAATACCGGTGCGACGCAAACCGTAATCAAAAGCCAAAACCCGCGACATCATTACTTCAAAGTTAAGTGGTAAGTGGTAAGTGATAAGTGGTAAGTGGTAAGTGCCTGAAATAGGTTGATAGTACTAAGAGGACTTATCTGGTTCTATGAATCATGAATGAAGGGCAATCAATACAACTTTTGTTGGGCCGTTGAATGCGTGCATTTCAGCCATGAACAAATGGTGCAATAGATGGCTTTATATCGTGCTTTTCGCCAGCGCAACGGGCGCATTGTCCACATATTCCGACAAACCGGTTTCATCCAGAAACTTGTTGGAAAACACCTGTGCCATTTCCTTGCTCAGCAGGGCGCTGCGGTATTCCCGCCAGCGTTTCGCCTTTTCGCCGTACATATATTCTATAATTCCGGGATAGGCCCAGTCGGCTGTCTTTCCCCAATGCATGGTAAAGGGAATCTGATTACCCTGCAACACCTGAATGCTGCGCTTGCAGAAAGCCTGCAGGCTTAAATCCTTCTTTTTCGCCCTCCAGATAACGCCGTCAATTTCCAACATACAAGTGTATGGGAAGGCCGGACATCCCAGCAAGGCCTCTGATTTCCTGATAAAACGCATGGCAAAGAGGCCGGGGACAGGTCCTTCATTGCGGCACAGGGCGCTCAGCAATTCATAGGCCTTCACCGCCTTGTCTAAAGGCACGCAAAACTCACAGGCAAATGCCGGACCCTGTTGCAGGGAATCAAAGAAAATCTCTGCATGAGTGCCTGTTACAGGGGTATTGGGGTCGGCATTTTCAGGTGGCAACGCCGCCCCTTCCAACATCCTGCTCAAGGCCGGGATGCGGTTAGGAATCCGCCCAATGATATTTCCCATGCCCGCAATAAATTCGGTGTAAAGCGCCTTGCGTACCCTGGGTATCGGATCGGGATAATCCTTCCGGTAGGGTTTCTTGTAAATGATTTCAGCCCGCAGTTGCGCGTCATGTCGGTATGGATTCATGAACACCTTGAAATGATGGGGCATGTTGGGTTTCCCGAGCGCATCTACTTCTCCCGGAATACGGAAACTGGAATTGCGGAAATCCAGGGTTCCGGCCAGGCGGAATGCTTCAGCCCTGTCCAGGCTGGTCACATAGCGATTCAGGAGGAACAGGTCTTCCACCTCAATCACAATACCGTGGATGAATCCGAACGAACCCAAACCTACCAGTGCAGCGTGGAACAGTTCATCGTTGCGAATCACTCGGGCCCTGATTTGCGCGGCAAAGGCATCGCTCAGGGCCGACTTAGAGGCCGGCTCAAGGTATACAATGTCGTTCGGCCCCGGTCCGATAATCAGGTTCAGCCCCACCACATAATCCTGCATGGAGCCAACATCATGGGCCGATCCGTGCACTCCGGTGGAAATACAACCGGCAATGGTTTGCCCATTGCTGGCACCACTGGTTTTTAATGACTTGCCAAAGGTGAAGAGGTAATTGTTGATCTCCTTAACCCGCGTACCACACTGAAAGAAAAATAGGTTTTCTGACTTGTAACTGCTTTGTGCATGGACATCAGCAACAGAAATGGCCCGGCGCAGGTTCATGCCACGGTTGAAGTGCATGTGGGTATCGTGCTGCCCGATATGGTTCAGCGACCAGGATGAGCCGATGGCCCGGAAGCCCTCGCCCTTTGCCCGCACCATGTCCAGAAGCCGCTGTATCTCCGCCGCCGCATCGTTGTAGCATTGAAAGAAATCTGCCTGCTCCAGCCTGCC
Organism: Bacteroidota bacterium; assembly: GCA_018969565.1. Lineage (GTDB taxonomy): Bacteria > Bacteroidota > Bacteroidia > NS11-12g > UBA955 > REEB481. The sequence goes on from JAGWYC010000046.1 coordinate 6,767, forward strand.
GTCAATGCTTGTACTGTGCATGTATTCAGCCGGCCAGGGACCGTTCTTGTGTAAAGTATCGTACTCCGTGATTTTACGTGTGATCGTAGTAGCCATACATCCATGAATTATTTAGTGGCGCATACATATTTGATGCGGATGGTTCTGCGTGAACCGATGGTGAAGAAATACCGCAGGCTGCCGCCAAGGGTATTGAGGTATTCCACAGAATAAAAACCACAGTCACCACAAGGTTTTTCCTGCAACCAGAACTGCTGCCATGACTTGCTCCGTATCACGGTGTCCAGCGTGTGCACTTCCCTGTCAGCATAAAACCCGTTCCCGCTTGGTGTTACCTGACGGTATATGGCATCGCGGTTCACCACCCTTACCGAATAGCACGCAGTAAGCAAGGTCGTGGCAAGGATGAGCAGAACTTTTGGAAAGAAAGGTGTAATCTGATGAGGCATGGGTATCAGTTGTTTGAAGGATGAATCAAGATTAAGAATAAATACCTGATAAAACAAGGCTAAGACCTATATATTCCCCTTGATTATATATTCATACTTGATCAAAAGCAGGCCAATACTATGCCTGGTAATACCCCTTCCCGGCCACTGCGTGCCGCACGCCGCCGCGCGGGTCGTCCATATCTCCGGCATACCGCGGTATCACATGACAGTGGAAGTGCATCACCGTTTGCCCAGCCGCTTCCCCGCAGTTCATGCCGATATTGTACCCGTCCGGTTTATAGCGTGCTGAGATCAGTTCCTTCGCCTTGTCAATCATGGCCGGCAGGTCCGCCTTTTCCGCTTCCGTTAAATGGAAATAATCCGGGCGCAATGCTTTAGAAATAATCAGTATATGGCCTTCTGAAACCGGAAAACGATCGTAAATCAGAAAGAAATACTCCGATTCATACAGATATTCTGCTGCGTTGATATCCAGAAAAACACTCATACATGCATGAATTCAAAACCGTTGTTGGCCGCAATGCTCACCAGGGGTTTCACCCGATCGAGGAAGTTCTCGTAGTTGATAGAACTGTCCAGGTCGGGGAAGATGGAATAATAGTCTTCCAGCAGCGGATGCGCCGGGTGATGTTGCCTCATCACCTCCAGCGACTGCTTTTGCAGCCGATAGAAGGGCTCAAAATAAAGCTCCAGCGGTGGCAGTTTGTCGCTCTTTTTACTGTTGAAGGAAGGGCTGGCGGGTATCAGGTTCCAGAGCAGGTCATGCGACACGAAGTTGTAGGGGATAAAATGCTCCACGGCGTATTCCCCCACATCCAGCGGGGCCTCGGTATAAATGCAGTTGATGGGCTTCAGTTGATGGAATACGAGGTTCCAGTAACTACGTTGTTTGCTGAGGCTGTTGCGCTGGGCCGGTTTGATGAGCTTGTTGGGAATATCAGGCACATTGGGATTCTTAGCCTGCAGGTACAGCGCCAGCCGCCAATAGCAGAAAGAGCGTATCAGGGCGCCGTGTTGCGTAAAATACTGCGCCCACAGCGGTTGTATTTCTATACTTGTAGCGTCCTGGGCATAGGGTGCGCCGGATTCCGCTTCCTGCGAAGCAACATAAATCTGTGCCCTGCTGCTGCCGGGAAACCAGGGACTTAAAAACCAGTGCGGCACATTATTATTGAAATGCGCCAAAAAGGCCATGGTTTGTGGATTTTTGGAATCCATCAGGGCCTGCCAGATTTCCTGCCTCGAATCGGAAATGGATATCTGTTCCAGTTTTTGGATTTCACGCGCATGCTGCGCCAGTAAATCCTGAGTGCCAAAATTGATATGAAAATAATGCACCGGATACCAGGCATGGCTCACCATCCCGGCAAACAGCGCGCGTTTTGGGATGCGCGTATGGCCTTGCTCCACCTGATCCAATACCGACAACAGCCAGTAAAATTTATAGGTAGCGGCAGTATTGTTGAAACAGGCCAGCAGCTTGTGCACCGGCAGTTGCTCGCTCGGGGGAAGCGGGTACATGGGGGTAAATCTAATTCTTTCAAGTTTGAAGTGGCTTCCGACACCATTTACCCGGGCGCTCTTTCAACCTTTCAAAGGGAAATCCCCCGCAATCATTCCCTAACTTCGCTTATGCCCCTCGCACAAAGGCTTAAGGCCATTATTCGTATCTGCGGCATCACGCTTTTACTCCTGGGTGCACTCGACCCGCTGGAAGGTTCCGTCCTCATCGCATTGGGCGCTATATTCCTGGCATGGGAAGCCGGCCAAACCAAGCGCAAGGGAAAACGGTTCTATTATTACTGCGCAACGGGCATCATTATCGGCGTGGCCTACCTGTTCTGGATTTCTTCGCTGGGCGGCTTCGGGGGAACTGCTTCATGGCGCTCCTGGTGGTGGGGCCTCGGCATCCTGCCTTACCCCATAGGCTGGCTTACGCTCATGGTTCGGCTGCTGATGAGCACCCTGCGAAAGAAGTAAACATAGCATATGAAACAGCTTTTTGATACATCCCGGTTTTGAGATTAACGCCTAATGCGCAGTTTCATCTGTCTTACAAGTCCCGCACCGGCCTGACGTTTAAGCGGTAATCCTTAGGGTTGCGAAGGGTGTTCCCGGATTTCATGTGCATGGCCCAGGCAATGCCGGTACTTTCTTCTTTGTCCGTCCAATACCAGGTTTCGGCGAAGCCGCCCGCGCCTTCTTGATGCAACTGCTTTTGTACAGCCCTAAGTTCGGCCTCGTTGGGCAGGCGCCAGCCATTGCCCATGAAACGACAGGTCTCCACAGCGCCTTGCCAGTCTGTTGGGCTCAGGTCTTTTTCATACACCTTCAATTTTCGGCCATTCACAGTGACAATCAGGTTGCGCAGGTCGCGATTCTTCGCCTCCTGCCGAGCCTGTTCGGCTTTAGCGGCGGCTTCTGCGGCGGCGGCCACACGCGCTGCTGAATCCAAGGCAACCTTGGCCAGACGCGCCTTCTTTTCCGATGGTGTTTCGTAGGCATAGGTGATACCCGAAGAAGCATCGCTGCTGTCCCTGAAGCGCAGGCGCAGCTCCCCGCCCTCCGGGCGCAGGAACAATACCGAATCGCAGGTGTAAGCTGCTGTGCCCAGTTGTACCGAAATGCGCAGCGGAACATTCACCTTGAGTTTCATGGTAACACAGGTTCCGGCAGGAATAGGCGCCCGGCGGTCGTCAATGCGCACATAATCTACCGGACGGCCGCTCCAGCAAACTTTTACCTCCACCCGCTCCGGGTTCTGACCTATGGGTCCCGATGGGGATTGATGGGAGGGTTTCACCGACTGCGCCTGAAGGATTGAAGCAGCAGAGAGGCAGAGCAGGAGTAAAAGACGCATGGTCAAAAATAGGGCCTGGCCCACAGAAATGGGTTTCGGAATTGTTTCCTGCAAGCGAATCTGTCTGATTCCCTGCCTCAAGGCTATACATGGTCCCGAGACTATTCCCGGACCAATGCATAGTTGGTGCTTCGTCCTCCGGCTGCTTCCTTATACAGGATGCCTTTTTCCATAAGGTCATTGATGTCACGCACGGCAGAGTCTTTTGAGCATTTGGCAATTTTAGCCCATTTGGAAGTCGTTAATTTTCCTTCAAACCCATCCAGGAGCTTATTTAATAGCTTCCTTTGGCGCTCATTTATTTTCGTATGAATATGTTTTTGCCAGAATTCAGCTTTAAACAAGACGTTTGCCAGCGTGGATTCTGTGGATTTTAGAGCCTGAATCAGACAATCCAGAAACCAAACAATCCAAGGGCTTATATTTAAATCTCCTTTTTGCGCATGTTCCAATACCTCATAGTATTGTTTCCGCATAGCCAGAATCTGCGCTGACATGCTGTAGCAGCGCTGCGCGCTCTTGTCTGCCCTTGCCAGCAGCATATCGGTCAATGCTCTGGTAATTCTTCCATTTCCGTCTTCAAAAGGGTGAATGGTTACGAACCAGAAATGCGCCACTGCTGCCTTGATAACAGGATCCATGTTCTTTTGATTGAACCAAGCTATGAAGCGCTGCATTTCCAGTTCCAATCCGGCGGCATCCGGCGCCTGATAATGAACTATTTCTGCACCTATAGCTCCGGAAACAACCTGCATCGGACCTGCACTGTCTTTTCTCCAGGCTCCAACAGTAATCTTGTACATGCCACTTCGCCCGGTCGGAAATAATGCAGCATGCCAGTCAAACAGCCGCTGATCGTTTAATGGTGCAAAACAGTTCTGCGTGGCGTCC
>JAGWYC010000381.1 GCA_018969565.1 Bacteroidota bacterium
CGGAAGGATGGCCACGTATTCATTCAAGCGTTCACTGCGGGAAACAGAGACCTGTGGCGACTTTAATGCAGGATTTGCGCCCACATGAATCACGCTCACCCGATAGCGGCTGCTCAACGCCCTGGCGAAGTCACGGATAAAATTTCCATTCAGGCCTTGCGCCCCCGCCGGATACCAGCTTGCGAACACTACTATATGCCTGATTCTGTCCAAGAAAGCGCAATTTAGCAGCAAAGGTTTGACACTTACGAAAGCTTGTTATAATTTTGCAGCCCCAAACGGCGGATATAGCTCAGTTGGTTAGAGCACCAGTTTGTGGCACTGGGGGTCGTCGGTTCGAACCCGATTATTCGCCCGAATTAAAAAAGAGAGGTCCGATACATGGGCCTCTTTTTTTGTTTGTCGGAAAACCTATGGCATATCGTTTGTATTTTGTAACCTTGAACTTTAAATTCAGTATATGAACAAACTGATTCTCTTAGCTGCGCTGGGTCTTGGGCCTGTAAGCATGGTTTCCGCACAGAAATCACAGTATTCCGGTCCGCTGCCGCGTGTCATCATCAAATTTTCACCCCAGCACATGTTTGTGAACACCTTGCACGGCTCTGTGGAGCTGTTCAATGACGACATGCGCATGAGCCACAATCTTTCTCTGTTGGTGCGCTACAAACCTTCCGATCCTGCCGACTACTATGCCACCCGCTCCAGCGGCGCTGCCATCGAATACATGGCCAAATTCTACCCAAATAAGTTCAAGGTGGTAAAAAAGCTTGGTTCAGAAAAGCCCATGGGTATGTACGGCGGTATGTTTGTTCAGGCGGGTTCCTATACGGATAAAGGTATTGTTCAGATTTACAACCCTGTTACCTTTCAATACACAGATCAGGAAGTAAAGGTGAGTCATACTCCTTTCTATTTCGGCTTTGCCATGGGAAAACAACTGATGGTCAATGATTTCATGTATGTGGACATGCACGTGGGCGCGGGTTTGCGCGTAAGTAACAGCAGCTCTGACACCTATGAGGTGTTACCCTCCGGACGCAAGCAGTATAAGTATTTGGAAACTACGGCTTTCCCTATGCACGGCTTCTCGGGTATCCTGCCCCGTGTTGGATTTACGGTAGGTATCGGATTCGATTAAGAAAAGAACAATCACAGGAATTAAGAAGCGGCTCAGGCCGCTTTTTTTATGCCTTTTCCAGTCCGCTGAAATCAATATTACGCATACAGGCAAAATGTCCCTTCGGACAAGTTTCAAATCCAATTTTAGAGCAGGGACGACAGGGTAAATCAGCCACTTCCAGCGTGGTATTGCTGACGGTAGCATCATCAGGATAAAAAGGAGTCATTCCAAATTCGGGCACGGTATTGCCCCAGATACTCAGCACCGGCTTATGCAGGGCTGCGCTGATGTGCATCAGGCCTGTATCATGGCTGATAACCCGTTGTGCTAACTTTAAAACGGCTGCGCTTCCGAATAAATCCAGTTTGCCACATAGATCTATCACCCCCGACATCCCAGAAACGGCTTCCTGCACGACTGCGGCGTCTTTTTTATCTCCAAGCAACACCACCGGTTCTTGAACATGTTCAAGCAATTCATGCATCCGGTCTGCCGGTAGTTTCTTGGTTCCATGTTGGCCACCGACGGCATAGGCTGTAAAGGTTCCGGGTTCCGGAATCAAGGCGCGAACAGCAGCATCATCGTAATCTTCCGGGAAGAAGAAATCC
>JAGWYC010000382.1 GCA_018969565.1 Bacteroidota bacterium
TGGGGAAATACCGGAAACTCTCCGGGATGCTGATGGATGTTGCCCTGATGTTCAGTCCCGCAAAAGGATTATCGCTGTTTCTGCTGTCATAGGCGCCGTCCATGGCTACAGTACCTCCAAGCAATCCGGCGCTGAGCCCGCTGAGATCCAGCCGTCCGTCTTCAAGATGTGCATTCCCTTTCACAGATTCCAGGGTTAGGTTGTCGTAAATAAGTTTATCTGCGCTAAGTGCAATGCCCATGTTCAGGTCGCGGGGCAACACGATGGCCTCCAGGGGAATACTGTCTGAGGGGGAGGGTTCGGCAGGGGCCGTGTTGCTCATAAATTCATTGAAATTCAACAGCTTGCTATTCAATTCCAGGCTTCCCTGCAAGGTGGACTTACCCAGAGCATAACCAATAAACTCGCGTAAACTGCCCTTCACGGTGAAATCAGACTGTCCGTAAGCACCTGAGCATTGAGTCATGTTCACCTGTTTGGGTGTGAAATCGAACCGCGCAGTTTGCAGTTGCAGTACCGGCTGCCCCGCTCCGCTGCTGTACTGTATCTGATCCAGGCCTATATCCCCTTCTGCCAGAAAGTCTTCATATTTACCTGCTTCAATCGATGAATAATGCCCGGCTGCCCGGATATCGGCGTGTACAAGACCGCTGAGTCGGGTACCTGCTTCCAAAGGAATCAATCCGGCAAAGCGGCTCAGGTCAATATCACCGCGGAGGGATGCATTCAGTTCAGGGTCTGAAAGAGGTTTCTGCACCAACAGCGAGGCGTCCACCGGCTTACCTGCCAATAGCACGTGGAACTTGTTTAAATCTACACGGGTATGATCTTCAACCCCGTCGGGATTATCCACCAGCAGCGCCACTTGTATTTGTTCCGCAGCATGAGGTAAATCGGGATAACGAAATTGACCGTCCTGAACATTTAGTTTTATCTGGAACGCTGGCATCTGCGCGTCGCTGTATTTCCCCTTCACAAAAGCCGCACACTCCAGTTTGCCGGAAGCCTGCATCTGCTTAAAGGATGGCTGATACATACCGGGCAATATGGAAAGGAATGATTTAAAGTCCTGTTGCAGCGCATGGACACCCAAATCCATATCTATGTCAGCATCATTCAGATCCACAAAGCCTTCTGCGGCCAGGTTGAGTGCATTCAAAGCCAGGTTGCCCTGTTTAAAACTGAAACGCATGGCCTTCATATCCATATCTAATGCAGCCTTCAGGTTTGTCTGTACATGGGAAAACCAGGAAACACCTCCGTATCTCAGGCTGAAGTCAGGGGATTGGGTAAGGGTGTGCAACACAAAGCGCTCCGCGGTAAAGTCGCCACTCAGCTCATGCTGCAACTGTTTCAACAGCATGTAAAAGCCCAGAGATCTGTCATCATATTCCAGGGTGGCATCATTGAGGCTGAGGGCCTTCAGGGTCAGTTTTAAAGCCGAAGCAGTGGTATCGACCGGTTTTACGGCGGTATCAGGCCGGACAATATCCCAGTTGGCCCTGCCTGATTCAAGTACCTTTAAGTGAATACCCGGCTTAGTCAATCCTATTTCCGAAACTTCCACCGGGCCTGAACCGAATAATGACATCACATTCAGGGAGAGAAATATGCGGTCTGCCTTCAGAAGAGTATCCCGGGAAAATGAATCTACGCCGGAAATGCGTACATCGCTGACGCCGATGCTCAAGGCAGGAAAATTTCTAAAAATACTGATCTGTACATCATCAT
>JAGWYC010000047.1 GCA_018969565.1 Bacteroidota bacterium
GAGGAACGAGGAGATCACCGCCGGCATTCGGCTGATTGCAAGTGTGCGCCTTTCATCATTTGCAGCCTTGATTTTTTGCTTACTTTTTCATCAAGGAAAAAGTAAGAGCATAGAATATGGTTGATTGGGGGGGAATCAAAATGGCAAAAATCAGGCTGCTAAACCCTTGATAATCAGCAAACTAACTGTTCAATAAAAAATGTTTTGGACAGTAGTGATTTAAAATGCAAAAAAATCACAAATCAGGCTGCGCCAAAGGTTTCAACGCGTCAAGGAATGAACGTACAGGATGGATAAAACTCAGAACAGTCTCACCGTCAAAGTCAAATAGGTCTCCGTAATCCCCTTTCTGTCTGGAATCAAATAAATCGGAATACAGTTTACCAAATTCTATTGGCAGTAAACCCGTTTTGATATAAAATTGATTGAGCTGGTTTCGCACTCCGGCATGGGTTTTAGCTTCCAGTCCTGCTTTCAGAACCAAAGCCGAAGCGATGTAATAGCAAGCGTAATACATCCGGTTGATTGAGCCATTCCAGCGTTCTGCTTCAGCCAGCAGTAATGCATCCTGAAAAGTTTGTTCACTCTTTTCTATCCGGTAGCGTATGTATTCAGCCAGGTATTGGTTCACAAGCGAATTCCTTCTTTGCGTACTTGTTGATACAATGGAGTTACACACAAATGGGTATTCCACTTGTCACGGGCATACGCAAAAATGGAAATGGGCTGTTGCAACTCCAGTTCTAATTCATACAGACTGTGGCGAATGCGTTGTTCATCTTTAAAGCTGACCTCAGGTTTATCCAATAAAACAAGAATATCCCAATCCGATTCAGTATTGGCCGTACCACGTGCTCTGGAGCCATACAAAATCACTTCTGCGCCGTTCTCTTCCCGCGCAATTGCTTCTTTGATTTTTCGCAGGACATAGGATTGATTCATGATGTAAAGATACAAAAGTCGCGTGGTTGCGCTGCGAGGGTTTGCTCACCCCGACGAAATCTGCCGGGACAGGCACGCCTGCGGTCACTGAGTAGCCCCTACCGCAGGTAGGGGCATATCGAAGTGAATTCGCATAGCATCGCGATACGCTACCGCGAAGCTTCGTTCCCGGTCCTGGTCTCAATGACCGGCAGGCAGGAATAAATCACAATGCCTTCACCTCGTTCACAAGTTTGGTGAGGGTGGCTTTGGCGTCGCCGAAGAGCATGCCGCACTTGGGGTTGTAGAACAGCTCGTTGTCAATACCGGCATATCCGGCTTTCATGCTGCGCTTCATCACCACAATCTGTCTGGCCTGCTCTACCTCGAGGATGGGCATGCCATAGATAGGACTGGATGGATCGGTCTTCGCGGCGGGGTTCACCACGTCGTTGGCACCCACAATAAGCACTACGTCGCAGGTGTTGAACTCGGGGTTGATATGCTCCATCTCCACCAGCTTATCGTAGCTCACGTTGCTCTCAGCCAGCAATACGTTCATGTGGCCGGGCATACGTCCTGCTACGGGATGGATGGCGTATTTCACGTCCACGCCTTCTTTCTCCAGCAGTTCTTCCAACTCATGGCATACATGCTGCGCCTGGGCTACAGCCAGACCGTAACCGGGCACGATGATCACCTTCTGGGCGTATTTCATCATGATGGCCGTATCGGTGGCGCTCACCTCGCGGATGCTGCCGCCGCTGCCGGATTTGGCAGGGCCGCCGCCTTTGTTTCCGCCGAAGTTGCCGATGAGTACGTTGGTGAGGCTGCGGTTCATCGCGCGGCACATCACCACGGTAAGGATGGTTCCAGCGGAACCTACCAGCACACCGCCCATCAGCATCACCTTGTTGTCATACAGGAAGCCGCCGCAGGCTGCGGCCACGCCGGTGAAGCTGTTCAGCAAGCTGATCACCACGGGCATATCCGCGCCACCGATGGGCAACACGAACAGGATTCCGTAGATCAGCGCCAGACCCAATACGCTGTACATCCAGATGCTGCCCTGAAGGCTGCCGCTGATCATCAATCCGGAAAGCACCAGGGCGCTGCCGAACACCAGCAGGTTCACGATCTGCTGCATGGGCAGTACGAAGTCTTTAATTTTATCTTCCAGCTTGCCATAGGCGATGATGCTGCCGGAGAAGGATACGGAGCCGATAATCAGTCCGGCGAAGATGATGAGCAGCTTGGTGATGTGCGCGCTGCTGTAGTCGCCGCTGATGAGTTCCTGGGCGTGACTGGCGGCATGCGCCTGCATCTCGTTGAACTCCAGGATGGAGATGAGCGCCGCGCAGGCGCCGCCCATGCCGTTGAAGAAGGAAACCATCTGTGGCATGGAGGTCATCTTCACCCGTTTGGCCATCAGGGTACCGATCACGGTGCCAATGGCCAGCGCCGCCATGATGAGGCCTTTGTGGCCCAGTCGCATGCCTTCTTCATTCTGGTAGAGGAAGATGGTACCGAACACGGCAAGGGTCATGCCCACGGCCGCGAGGATATTGCCCTTGCGTGCGGCATCGGGGCTGTTCATGTATTTCAGGCCCAGCACAAAGGAGATGGCGGCCAGGAGGTATAAAAATTCAAGCAACTGTTGCGCCATGGCTTATTTCTTTTTCTTTTTAAACATGTCCAGCATACGGTCGGTAACCACAAAACCACCAACCACGTTGAGGGTTCCGAGGATCACGCCCACGAAGCCGAGTCCCAGGGAGAGGTAATCGTCGTCGGGGGCCTTGCCCAGCACAATCAGGGCGCCGATCAGCACCACGCCGTGGATGGCGTTGGCACCGCTCATCAGCGGGGTGTGGAGTACAGAGGGAACATGGGAAATGAGTTCAATTCCCACGAAAATCATCAGCACAATCAGATAGATGTAGGTGATATGTGCGTATATAAATTCCAGTATCTGGGTCATGATTATGATTGTTTGCGTATGGTTCCTTCGTGACAGATGAGGCAGGCTTCCAGGATTTCGTCTTCCAGGTTCACCACGGCTTCGCCTTTGGGGGCAAGCAGCTTCATGAACTCAGCAACGTTTCTTGAGAACAGATCAGAGGCGTTGGTGGCCAGGGTAGAGGGGAGGTTGCTCACGCCCACCAGGGTCACGCCGCCTTTCACGACCACCTGATCTAATACTGAAGCGTTGCAGTTGCCGCCTTGTTCTACGGCCATGTCCACGAGCACAGAGCCGTTTTTCATGAGCGCCAGTTGTTCGTCGTCCACCAGGATGGGGGCTTTTCTGCCCGGCACCAGCGCGGTGGTGATGACCAGGTCGGCCTGCGCCAGACTTTTGTTCACGGCTTCGCGCTGCAGCCTGCGGTATTCTTCGCTGGCCTCGCCGGCGTATCCGCCCTGGCTGGCCACTTCGGCGCCTTTCACTTCAATGAACTTGCCGCCGAGGCTTTCTACCTGTTCTTTGGTTTCAGGACGCACGTCGGTGGCTTCCACCACGGCGCCCAGGCGCTTGGCGGTGGCTATGGCCTGCAATCCTGCCACGCCCACGCCGAAGATCAGCACGCGGGCAGGGGTGATGGTGCCGGCGGCCGTCATCAGCAGGGGAAATACTTTTTTCATGTGGTGCGCACCGAGGATTACGGCGCGGAAGCCCGCCAGGTTGCTCTGGGAGCTCAGCACGTCCATGCTTTGGGCGCGTGAAATACGCGGAATGGCGTCCAGCGACCAGGCGCTGATGTTGCGGCTGTTCAGGGCCTCCACCAGGGCGGGGTTGCTGCGGTGGTACATCATGCTCATCAGCCATTTGCCGTTGGGGATGGAAGCAATCAGCGCCTCGTCGGGCACGTTGATTTGAATCAGCAGGGAGGCTTGTTGCAACACAGTGTTGCGGTCGGCCACCTGCACTCCGGCAGCGCTGTATTGTTCATCGGTGTAGGAAGAACCGAGGCCGGCGCCTTGTTCTACCCATACCTTATGGTTTTCCTTAACCCATGAAGCGGCGATGGCCGGGTTCACAGCGACGCGGTTTTCGCCGGTCCTGCTTTCCTTGAGTATTCCGATGTTCACGTGTTCGCTTGATGTTACGGTTGCGAAAATAGGCAAGAAGGGCGCACACGCGGATGATATGGAATGGAGAAATAGATTAAATCGAGTAAGAGGTACCTGAGTGGAGTTGAATGTGTGGTCCCTGAGCGGAGTATTCGGGCCGCTTTGGTATTTCATTTCGGCCCCTCGACTCCGCTCGGGGACCGGGTTGCTCAATCCCTCACAAACATCACCGCCTGTTCGCCATTTCCGGATCCTTGCAGCAGGTAGGTTCCTGTAGGTAAGGCACTGATGTTGATTTTCTGGCCTTCGCGGGGTGCCTGTGCGGTGTATTCCTTTCCGCTCAGGTCGAAGATGCGGTAGCTCCAGCCTGCCGCCGGCTCCGGACTGATGATGATATGGTCGGAGGCGGGGATGGGGAAGAGTTTGTGGGTGTTCAGGTTATAGTTATCGACGTTGCTGCCGGCGACCACGCTGAGCAGGTTGCTCATCAGGGTGTCATCGGTGCCGAAAGTGTTGCTGGCGGTAAGCTGCACGCTGTACACGCCGGGTGCGTTGAACAATACTTTGGGATTCTGGCTGGTGGCTGCGGTGCCGCCGGTAAAGCGCGCATTGGCAGGAGTGATGGTCCACTTCCAGCCCGAAGGCAGGCGGGTGCTGCGGTCGGTGAAGGAGAAGGTATCGTCGGTGCTGCCGTTCCTGCGGTTCACCGTGAAGGAAGCAACCGGGCGCAGCGGCGACTGCAATCCGAGGTATTTGTCGCGGTAGCGGATGTACTGTGGGGTGAAGGTGGTTCCGGTCTGGCTGCCGCTCACTTCCAATACCGGAATACGCTCAGCCGTGCTGAGGAATTTGTACTGAACGGTGGTGCGGGGGAAGGGGAACTTAAAGGTGCCGGAACCGATGGTGTCAATTTCTGAAACCAGCGTCTTTACCTGCAGGCAGGAGAAAGAACCATAAGGTGTTACAACCGTGCCGTGGCCGGTGACTTCATTGATGCGGTATCCTTTCTGGGTCAGAGATACGAAGGTGGCCAGCTGGAAACTCACCTTGAAGGTGCTGCTGTCGCGGTCGCCGTAGTTCAGCGGGAACTGATAGATTTCATCCGGATCGCTGTAGTCGCTGGGAATGGGGAAGCCGGTAAACGTGAGGCCGCGTCCTTCCGCAGTAAATTTAGTGCTGCTGTTTTTGAAGAAATCGTAAATGTCTTTCACCTTGAATGTGCCAAACCCGAATGAATCCGCCACCTTCAATCCGAAAGTGGTGAGGCCCCAGAACAGATAGGCCGGATTTATCTGTACGGAAGATTTATACTGGTAGATATCCTGGCCGGTGGGCTTCAGTCCTGAAAAATCCCAGGTAATGCCGGCGCCGGTTTTTTTATAGTCAATGGAGCTATTTACCGCTGCGTCGGAGTAGCGTAAAGTGTCGCCCGACTTGGGCATGTGGCTGCTGTTGATGGTTATTTGAGCCTGAACAGTTGCACCGCTCATCAGCACACCACAGAGTAAAATTCGCTGGTAAATTGAGTCCATCTTAAGTTCAAAAATAGGCCATAGAAAATAAACTTGTTGTGCGATGCTTTTGGGCGCTTCTTACCTTCGCAGGATATGAGGCATTTGTTTTGGGCGCTTGTATTGTTTTCCGCTTCGCGGGAAGCCGGAGCGCAGCAGGTTCGGGCTACGCAATACCACATCAATCTGGATGTGAACAAGGCGGCGAAAAAACTATCAGGCTTCACCACCATCCTGCTCAAGGCCGATAAGCCTTTCGACCATGTGGTGCGTCTGGATTTGCTGGGCTTTACGGTGGATTCTGTGAAGGTGGACGGCATCCTGAACTCGTTCCAACGCTCGGGCAGCAAGCTGTTGGTTCCGGTGAAGATACCCAAACCGGCTCAGCCCGTGGCTGTTCGCGTGTACTACGGCGGCACGCCGCAAAAGGATGCCTCCTGGGGTGGCTTCTACTTCGACGGCCCTTATGCCTACAACATGGGCGTGGGCTTCGATGCCGACCCGCACCCTTTCGGACGCTGCTGGTTTCCCTGCTTCGATACCTTCACCAGCAAAGCCACCTATTCCTTCAGCATCGGTGTGGATTCTACGGATGTGGCGCTGTGCAACGGACTGCTGTCCGGAACTTCTGCAGACGGCCCCGGCCGGCTTCGCTGGAACTGGGAGCTGAATGAACCGATCCCAAGTTATCTGGCCAGCGTAGCCGTGGCGCCTTACAAACGCATTACCGGAAACCTGAACGGAGTGAGCGGTCCTGTGCCCTATGTACTGGCCGCCCTGGCTGCCGATACCTCCAAGATGAAGGCCTCGTTTGTGAACCTGCAGACCGCCTTCAGCGCCTTTGAAGAAGCTTATGGGCCGCACCGTTTCAACCGCGTGGGCTTCAACGCGGTACCCTTCACCGGCGGCGCCATGGAACACAGTACCAATATCGCTTACCCGCTCTTTGCGGTGGATGGCACCCTGAATTACGAAACGCTCTATGCCCATGAACTGTCGCATCACTGGTGGGGAGATAATGTTACCTGCGCGACTCAGGAGGATATGTGGCTGAACGAAGGCTGGGCCAGCTATTCGGAAAAGTTGTTTATTGAAAAGAAATACGGGCAGAAGGCCTACGCCGATGCCATGAAGGCCCACCACAACGAAGTGCTTCGTCTGGCGCATGTACGCGACGGCGCGGTGCTTCCCGTGAGCGGTATCGGACATGAGCATACTTATGGTTCGCACGTGTACAAGAAGGGTGCGGACATGGTGCATACCATGCGCTGGTGGATGAGCGACCGCAAGTGGAAGGATGCCTGCATCAAACTACAGGACAGCTTCCGCTACGGAAACATCAGCACCGATGTGATGTACAGCATCTTTTTGCGCTATTCCCTGTTTGACCTGCAGCCGTTCTTCAGCCAGTGGGTGAAGAAGGAGGGATTCCCAGGCCTGAAAATCGCGCGCTATGAACACGGGGCCCAGGGGGATAAATATCAGGGCACGGCCTTGCTGGTTCAGCAAAGTCGCTTCAACTACCATACCTATACCGACTTCCCTGTGTGGATTCGCTGGATTGGCGCCGACGGACGCGGCATCACTACGCTGCATACCGTGAAGCAGGCCGTTCAGGAAATCCGGTCGCCGCTGCTCAGCTTCGACCCTGTGCTGGCCGAGCTGGATCCCGGCGACCGGATGAGCCTTGCCCGCACGCACAGCTACCTGCGGATGAAAGGCGATACCACCACCATCCTGCCCTATGAATACGTACAGGTAAATCTGAAAGGCGCCGCCGATTCCTGCACCGTGATTGCCGACCATCAATGGGTAGGCGCTTCGCTCACCTCCGGAAACAAGGACCGCGCACAACCCTCCAATTACCGACACTGGATCATCAGCGGCGACTGGGTGGGCAAGTCTGCCGCCACATTTACCTTTGAATACGACGGTCGTAAGTCCACCAACCGCACGGGTTATCTGGATCATACCCTGATTCCGGGCAATGAAGACAGCCTGGTGATGCTGTACCGCGAACATCATTTTGTGCCCTGGCGCAGGCTGACCACAGCGGAGTTCAACAAGGGCAACCGCTTCGACCGTACCGGTACCGTGAAGGTAGCCAATGCGCTTCCCGGAGAATATGTACTGGCGAACTTCGACCCTCTGCTGGGCACGCAGGCGCCATCGGTCAATACACAGGCCTTGCGCGCTTATCCCAATCCTACGGGCAAGATGATTACTGTGGAATGGAGCGAAACCAAGGTCTGCGATAAAATTCTGTTAGTTTATGACGGACAGGGCAGGGAAGTGCTGCGTACAAACCCGAAACGCGACAGCCAACGCCACGAACTGAACCTGGTGAAATTGCCGGCAGGTATTTATGTGGTAGAACTGAACGGCGCCTGCCTGGAAGAGCGCTTGCAGGCGGTGGTGTTGAGAGAGAACTAGTGTCATGGTGAGCCGCGTCGAACCATGCGTATAGTTCTGGTTACTTATGGTTCGACATGGCTTGGTTCCCGAGCGAAGCCGAGGGACACCATGACATGAACCCCAGCGGCTGGTGGTGGCGGATGAGACCCATATTGTTCGGAATCAGGCGTTAATCCTTCAATCATTTATCCAAGCCAACCCCGTAGGGGTGACACATTGGTAGGAAAGGAACGCACCCAAGCATATAACCCCGTAGGGGTGAAATATTGGTAGGAATTGAACGCACCGAAGAATAGAACCCCGCAGGGGTGACATATCGGTAGGAAAGGAACGCGCCGAAGAATAGAACCCCGTAGGGGTGACATATCGGTTACATGGGCGATTCGTGATAATTAAATTGCGGTTTCTGAACGGTCATGGTTCGGCGTGGCTTGGTTCCCGAGCGAAGCCGAGGGACACCATGACATGAACCCCAGCGGCTGGTGGTGGCGGATTAGCTTCGCTGATCCTTGAGGGGGGGTGCTCAATTCAACAGGCAAATCCCCTGCAGCCACTGCGTGTCTGCGGCTTTTTTTATGCCCCAAAATCAACTCGCAAGCGGCTGGTGGTGACGGATTAGCTTCGCTGATCCTTGAGGGGGGTGCTCAATTCAACAGAGCTTATGGTTCGGCGTGGCTCACCATGACAAAAGCTGCGTGTCTGCGGCTTTTTTTATGCCCCAAAATCAACTCGCAAGAGGCTGATTTTGGGGCATAAAAAAATCCCACGCTTTCGCAGGGGATTTTTTTGTTGGTTTGAGGTCGGAACCGGATTCGAACCGGTGTAGAAGGTTTTGCAGACCTGTGCCTAGCCTCTCGGCCATCCGACCTTTTCCGTTTTTGTGAACGGGGTCGCAAATATAGTGTTTTTCGCTTCTGATTTTTTGCTGTTCTGTTATTCCCGATGTTCCGCCAATTCTTCGGCTATATGCTGCCAGGAATCGTTGGTTTCAGTCAGGATGCCACGCACACCGGCACCGGCTGCCGCGAGTATATCGCGTTCCTTGTCGCCGACCATTACACACAGGTTTGCGTGAAGTCTGTGCTTTGCGAGGGCTTTTTCAATCATCAGGCTGCCGGGCTTGCGACACAGGCAGGCACTGTAGTCAGGGTGGTGAGGACAGAAATAAAAGTCGTCAATGCGGAAGCCCTCTAAAATACATAAGCCTTGCAGGTAATCATGCATGGAGTGAACCTCGTCGGCGGTGTATCTACCCTTGGCAATGCCGCCCTGATTGGTAATGACGATGAGCTTCCAGCCGGCCCGATGCAGCTTTTTCAGGCTGGAAATCACTTCCGGCAACACCTCAAACTCCTCGAGGCTGCAGGTATAATCGCCGGGGTCGTGGTTCAGGACTCCGTCGCGGTCTAAAAAAACTGCCCGGTTCATGCAGGGATATAATGTCGTGAAACAAGTATTTTCGCCCTGAAATCACAACATCATTTTGTCGGACAGCATCGTCATCATACCTACCTACAACGAGAAAGAGAACATCGAAAAGATGATCCGCAAGGTGATGTCGCTCCGTCCGGAGCTGCACCTGCTGGTGGTGGACGACAATTCTCCCGATGGCACGGCCAATATCGCCGCCGGATTGCAGGGCGAGTTCTCCGGCAGGCTGCATATCCTGAACCGGCCCGGAAAACAGGGTCTGGGAACGGCTTATATCGCCGGCTTTCAATGGGTGCTTCAGCGCAACTACTCCTTCGTGTGCGAGATGGATTGTGATTTCTCCCATAACCCCGACGACCTGCTGCGCCTGATTGATGAAGCCCGCGCCGGCTCTGATTTGGTGATCGGCTCGCGCTATGTGGGCGGCCTGGTGAATGTGGTGAACTGGCCTATGGGCAGGGTGCTCATGAGCTATTACGCATCCACCTATGTACGCATGATTACCGGCATGCCCGTGCGCGATGCTACTGCCGGATTTGTGTGCTATCGCAGCAAGTTGCTCGCCGATATCGGGCTGGAACGTGTAAAGTTCAAGGGCTATGCCTTTCAGATTGAAATGAAGTTCCGCGCCTGGAAGAAGAAGGCCATCCTGAAAGAAATCCCCATCATTTTCACCGACCGCACCGAAGGAACTTCCAAAATGAGTACCCGCATCTTCCGCGAAGCCCTGTTCGGGGTGATGGAACTACGCCTGCGCAGCATGTTCGGGAAGCTCTAAGGTTTTATTTCTTGGGAAATGGTTGGCGGGCAGCCCCTGTTTAGCAAGTCCTTCCTTCCACTTTATACTTTGTCAACCATGACAACCGGATGGCGTGAAACAGCGCGCTGTGTATCTTAGCGCAGAATTGAGCTAATTCCATGCAACGCACCCATCGTTTTAGTACTTTTATCTGGACCGATATAGAAAATCCGCAGCCTGCAGAGCTGGAACAAGTAGCGGCGGAACACCGGCTGGATCTGTTCCAGATACAGGACAGTCTGCAGCTTGGGCATCTTCCTAAGTTTGAACCCCAGCCCGGATATAGCTTCATGATTCTCAGGGCGTTTACTTCTAATATCGAAGAAGGTGCCACCACCATCAGCGACCTATCCAACAAAATCGCCTTCTTCTATAACGAGGATCGGCTCATCACCATCCACCGCAGTCCTTTTGCCTTTCTTGCCGATATTCCGAAGGAGGTCAGCGGTTGCGAAGCCTTCATTCTTCATCTGGCAGATTGTATGGCCCGCAGCTATCAGGTACCCCTGGATACGCTGGACCGGCAGATTGCGGCCTTCGAGGAAACGATTTTCCTGAAAGATTATTCCAAAGTTTCCCTGGAAGACCTGTATTACCTGAAGACGCAGACCCGGATTACCAGGAAACTCTTACAATTGTTTCAGCACGCCATCGCGCATCTGGAAGTCAGCGAAGCGAACAGGACGGCCATGCAGGACATACGCGATCGCATGGTCAGCCTGATTCTGAGCTATGAAGAAGTCATGGAAAGTGC
>JAGWYC010000383.1 GCA_018969565.1 Bacteroidota bacterium
CCAGATGCGTGGCCAAAGCCGGAACAGCACCTGCGAGCATCATCATCCCCAAAATCAGCAACCTTCGCATCAACATCAGCGTTTATAATCCTATACAAAATAACAAAAAAAGTGCCTAACTGATTGCCCTGACCTTGCCAACTTTTCGCTTTAGTTTTGCGATGCATGTTTTACCGGTCGGATTGTACCCACTATAAAGGCCATATTCCCTGCAAACCGCATAAGGAACATGGTTACCATTGCGATACCTGCCCAGCTTACACGAAGGTGAGCAAGCGCATTCTTATCATCAAACTGGGCGCTATCGGTGACGTAATCCGCACCACTCCGCTTATCACCGCGTATCGAAAATTATACCCGAACTGCAAGATTACCTGGATTACCCTGTCACCGGCCATACTTCCGGCGGGCGCTATTGATGAAATCCTGACGCTGGACGTGAATACGGTGTTATACGTAGCCAATACCCGCTTTGATATTGCCGTGTGTCTGGACAAAGAGAAAGAAGCCGGCGGACTGATGAGCATGGTAAAAGCCGAAGAAAAGTACGGCTATATTCTGAAAGACGGTGAAATTCAGCCTGTGAATGAACTGGCCTACCACAAGTTCAAGACGGGCATGTTCGATGATGTAAGCAAGGCCAATACCCTTTCATACCAAAAAGAGATTTTCGACATCTGCGGACTGGAATACGAAGGACAACCATACCTGCTCGACGCGCATCGCGACAAGGGATTCCAATGGAATTTCAGCCGCGAACGCAAAATAATCGGACTGAATACAGGTTGCGGCGACCGCTGGACCACGCGCTTGTGGAGTACCGAGAAGTGGATTGAGTTGATTGGTCTGCTGCAGAAAGCCGGCCTTCAACCCTTGTTGCTTGGCGGTGCCCAGGAGCATGCCCGAAATCAGCAACTTCATGAAGCCACGGGCGCCTGGTATCCCGGCCATTTCCCGCTGCAACAGTTCATCAACCTGATAGATCAGTGTGACCTGGTGGTTACCCAGGTGACGATGGGCATGCACCTTACCATTGGTCTGGGCAAGAAGATTGTGTTGATGAACAACATCTTCAACCCACATGAGTTCGACCTGTTTGGCAAAGGCGCCATTGTGCAACCCGAGAAATCCTGCAAATGTTTCTACCGCGGAACCTGTGTGGATGGCATCAGTTGCATGGAAACTCTGAGTCCGAAGCATGTGCTCGAAACCGTGCAGGATGTACTTCAGGATTAGTGTTTGTTTATAAGCAGGTTCTTGCTAAATTCGCGCCCTCGTTTGGCGAGGTAGCTCAGATGGTTAGAGCGTAGGATTCATAACCCTAAGGTCGGCGGTTCGATCCCGCTCCTCGCTACAAAATGAAAAGAGGCTCTGGCCTCTTTTTTTTCGTTATCACACCCTGCGTGGGATTCATATCCGCCGAAGGCGCGACGGCGGTTCGATCCCGCTCCTCGCTACAAAATGAAAAGAGGCTCTGGCCTCTTTTTTTCGTTTTCACACCCTGCGTAGGATTGATATCCGCCGAAGGCGCGACGGCGGTTCGATCCCGCTCCTCGCTACAAAAAGAAAAGAGGCTCAGGCCTCTTTTTTCGTTTTTACACGCTGGTTGCCTTCTTCCCCACTTTACATCAGCGCATTAATTTCGCGGCGTTTCAGGTTCGGTTTGAGCCTGTAGCTTGATGAACAGTTAAAAAGGGGGCACTCATGGCTAAAATGTA